>JAUVNZ010000043.1 GCA_030599435.1 Gammaproteobacteria bacterium
AAAACCACGCTGACGGCTGCCTTGACCAAGGTCATGGCTGAAAAGCACGGCGGTGAATTCAAAGCCTATGACCAGATTGATGGCGCCCCGGAAGAACGCGCCCGTGGTATTACCATTGCCACCGCTCACGTGGAATATGAAAGTGATATCCGCCACTATGCTCACGTTGATTGCCCAGGCCATGCGGATTACGTCAAAAACATGATTACCGGTGCGGCCCAGATGGACGGCGCCATTCTCGTGGTTTCCGCTGCTGATGGCCCCATGCCTCAGACCCGTGAGCATATCCTGCTCTCTCGTCAGGTTGGCGTGCCTTATATCGTGGTGTACATGAACAAAGCCGACCAGGTCGATGATGAAGAGCTGATCGAACTGGTTGAAATGGAAATCCGTGAATTACTCGACGCCTATGACTTCCCAGGTGACGACACCCCCATCATAGTGGGTTCTGCCCTCAAAGCACTCGAAGGTGATGAATCCGATATCGGCATCCCTTCTATATTGAAGTTAGTGGAAGCCCTGGATACTTATATTCCGATGCCTGAACGTGCAGTGGATGGCGATTACCTGATGCCTGTGGAAGATGTGTTCTCTATCTCCGGTCGTGGCACCGTGGTAACCGGACGTATCGAGCGCGGCATCGTGCACGTGGGGGATGAAATCGAAATCGTCGGTATTAAAGACACACAAACCACCACCTGTACCGGTGTGGAAATGTTCCGGAAGTTGCTGGACGAAGGTCAGGCCGGTGACAACGTTGGCGTACTGCTGCGTGGCACCAAACGTGAAGAAGTGGAACGTGGTCAGGTCTTATGCAAACCCGGCTCCATCAAACCTCACACTGAATTTGAATGTGAAGTGTATATCCTGAGCAAAGATGAAGGTGGTCGTCACACCCCATTCTTCCAGGGATATCGCCCGCAGTTTTACTTCCGCACCACGGACATTACCGGTGCCTGTGAACTGCCTGATGGCACGGAAATGGTCATGCCTGGCGACAACGTCAACATGAAAGTGAAACTGATTGGCCCGATCGCCATGGAAGAAGGTCTGCGCTTCGCGATTCGCGAAGGTGGCCGTACCGTGGGTGCGGGTGTGGTCGTAAAGATTATTGAATAAAGAGTTGAGTAGCAGGTTGTAAAAAAAAGATGACTGACTCGCGGGTGTGCGGTAATATCGCGCGCCCGTGAGTATTGTTGTACCTAAAAAAACAGAAAATGTCTATTAGGTGCAATCAGGTAACAACTTATTGTAATTGAAAGGTTTTTAGGCCAGTAGCTCAATTGGCAGAGCAGCGGTCTCCAAAACCGCAGGTTGGGGGTTCGATTCCCTCCTGGCCTGCCACTTATTTAGCTGCCGAGTTTTAACGGCCAGTGCAGAGTGGCAAACGGGGTTGGCGACCTTCTTTAGGTAGAAGGCAAAGAATTAAGCAACAGTACTAATGTTGCAGTACTAAGAGAAATTGAGCTTGGACAAGATTTTACTATCACTATCAGTACTACCGGTGGCTGCGGCAATCGGCGGTTTTTATTATTTTGAAGATCAGCCTACCTGGGTGCGGGTAATCGCATTATTGGTTGCTGTTGGTGTTAGCGGTTTAATTGCTTTGCAGACAGCTATGGGTAAAGCAGCCTGGGATTTTCGTCGCGAAGCCATAATTGAAGTCCGTAAGGTTGTATGGCCAACGCGCAAAGAAACCGTGCAGACCACAATGGTGGTACTGGTAGTCGTTATTATTATGGCTTTGTTGTTGTGGGCACTTGATAGCTTGCTGGCCTGGGCTGTTCGCTACCTTACAGGCTAGAGAGTAACTGGTTAAATTTAGCAGACCGCCAAATGCTTTATTGGCAGTGTAGGTGGTCGGCAAATGAGGAAAACGATTGATGGCAATGCGGTGGTACGTGGTACACGCTTATTCAGGCTTCGAGGCACAAGTTCGTCGTTCGATGGAGGAACGTGTGAATCGCATGGGTCTGCAGGATAAGTTCGGTGAAATTCTGGTGCCGACTGAAGAAGTTGTCGAGATGCGCGAAGGCACAAAACGCCGCAGTGAGCGAAAGTTTTTCCCGGGATACGTGCTGGTTCATATGGAGCTCGATGACGATACCTGGCATTTGGTAAAAGATGTACCCAAGGTGCTTGGTTTTATCGGTGGTACGGGTGATCGTCCAGTGCCAATTACTGATAAGGAAGCAGATGCCATTCTGCAGCGTGTGCAGGAAGGTGTTGAGAAACCACGGCCAAAAGTATTATTCGAGCCTGGCGAGATGGTACGTATTACCGATGGTCCTTTTAACGATTTTAATGGTGTCGTTGAAGAAGTGGATTACGAAAAGAGCAAGATGCGCGTATCCGTATTAATTTTTGGTCGTTCTACGCCGGTAGAGCTGGAGTTCGGTCAGGTCGAGAAGGGTTAGGTTTTCTCGATAGCTGTATTTAGTTTGATAAGTATTGGTTAGTTACAAACAGGGGAGCCGAAAGGCGCTTGCACCCAACTAGGAGTAAAACATGGCAAAGAAGATTGAGGCCTATATAAAGTTGCAGGTTCCTGCAAATCAGGCCAACCCAAGTCCGCCTGTGGGCCCAGCATTGGGTCAGCACGGCGTTAATATAATGGAATTCTGTAAGGCATTTAATGCGCAAACGCAGAGCGTTGAGCAGGGCTTGCCAATTCCCGTAGTGATCACGGTTTATAACGATCGCAGCTTTACCTTTATTACCAAGACTCCTCCGGCATCTGTGCTGTTGAGAAAAGCTGCAGGTATCGCCAAAGGTTCAGGTGTTCCGAATCGTGACAAGGTCGGTAAAGTGAATCGTGCCCAGCTGGAAGAGATCGCCACCACCAAGATGCCTGATTTGAATGCTGCTGATATGGACGCAGCGGTGCGCATCATTGCCGGCACAGCTCGCAGCATGGGGCTTGAGACCGAGGGGGTGAAGTAAGCCATGACACAATCACCTAATAAAAAAGTAACTAAACGTGCAAAAGCCATTGCTGAAAAGCTGGAACCCGGCAAAGTTTATGCTGTCGATGAAGCATTGGCATTATTGAAAGATATGCCAAAAACTAAATTTGATGAGTCTGTGGATGTCAGTGTGAATCTTGGCGTTGACCCTCGCAAATCTGATCAAGCAGTACGTAGTGCAACTGTACTGCCACACGGCACGGGTAAAACCATTCGAGTAGCTGTGTTCACCCAGGGCGCTAACGCTGATGCCGCCAAAGAGGCTGGCGCTGATGTAGTCGGTATGGATGATCTTGCGGACGAAGTGAAAAAAGGCAACATGGATTTTGATGTTGTTATTGCGTCACCTGATGCTATGCGTGTTGTTGGTACTCTGGGTCAGATTCTGGGGCCGCGTGGTTTAATGCCGAACCCGAAAGTGGGCACGGTCACGCCTGATGTGGCCACTGCAGTGAAAAATGCCAAAGGTGGCCAGGTGCGTTATCGCACAGATAAGGCCGGCATCATCCATTGCCCTATCGGTAAAGTTGGTTTTGAAGTCAACGCGCTACGCGAAAACCTTGAAGCTTTATTGGCTGATTTGGTAAAAGCGAAACCCAGTTCCGCTAAAGGTGTGTTTATGAAAAAAGTAACCGTGTCCAGCACCATGGGACCGGGGATATCAATCGATAAAGCATCGTTAGCGCTTTAAGTTTTTAACTAAGCGTATTTTTCTTATTTTTTACTTAAGAAATACGCACAAATGAATTTGAGGGTACTGATTTTTTAAAGAAGAAGTTATTAGTAACTTTTTTAAAAAAATCGGTTGCCGCCAAAGACCGTAGGTGTGAGTCGGCCTGAAGTGTGGGGTTGGCAAGCTTAATAAGACTTTTGCTTAATGTTTTTTATATTAAGAATAAGGTCGGCCTACGTAGATGGTGTTGCCCAGCAAGGATTTTCCTTGGGCCACGCTGTAAATAGTAAGTGGTAAAAGGTGGGAAGGACGAAAGTCTAACCCGTATTTGTTAATAAGTAGTAGTAACAACTGGAGGTGTTTCAGTGGCTCTGAATTTAGATCAGAAAAAAGCAGTAGTCGCCGAAGTCGCCGAAGTTGCAGCTAATGCGCATTCCGCTATCGCGGCCGAGTATATCGGTTTGACGGTAGAGGATATGACAATGCTTCGTGTGAAAGCGCGTGAGAGTAATGTCTATTTGCGTGTAGTTAAAAATACCCTGGCGCGCCGCGCATTTGAAGGTACTGACTTTCAATGCATGAGTGACGGCATGGTGGGTCCAATGGTATTGGCATTCTCTCAAGAGGATCCTGGTTCCGCTGCTCGTGTTATCTCTGACTTTGCAAAAGAGAACGACAAGCTGGTGGCGAAGCTGGTTTCTATCGGCGGGGAGTTGCTGGAAGCAGGCGATATCAAACGTCTGGCCAGTATGCCAACCAAGGATCAGGCAATCAGCATGTTGATGTCGGTGATGAATGCACCGGTAGAAAAATTGGCACGTACATTGAACGAAGTGCCGAGCAAGCTGGTTCGCGTTATAGCTGCAGTTCGCGATGAGAAAGACGCTGCGTAATTATTTTCTATTTCAAATACTTTTCTTAAATAGAGAAGGTTTATAGAGAACTACGTACAACATCTTATTTATTTGGGCATGAAAGCCCGGTGAATTGAAAGAAATTTAGGAGAAAGAAAATGGCTGTGAGTAAAGACGATATTTTAGAAACAATTGCCAGCATGTCTGTGATGGAAGTCGTTGACCTGGTTGAAGCAATGGAAGAAAAGTTTGGCGTATCTGCGGCGGCTGCCGTTGCTGTTGCAGCTCCTGCTGCTGGTGATGATGCTGGTGGCGCTGCTGTTGAGCAGACTGAGTTTAACGTGATGATGACCAGCTTCGGTGACAACAAAGTTGCTGTTATCAAGGCTGTTCGTGGCATCACTGGTCTGGGTCTTAAAGAAGCCAAGGGTATGGTTGAAGGCGCACCTGTTGCTGTTAAAGAAGGCGCATCTAAAGACGAAGCCGAAGAAGTCAAGAAAACGCTGGAAGAAGCTGGCGCGCAAGTCGAACTTAAGTAAAGCTCGCTTGTTAAGCGTTGAGCTCCGAGGTTTTCGGCTATTGAGAAAGCCTTGGGCGACTCTCTCAGTGAGCGCGATGGCTGGTGACGAAATGTCACCGGCCTTTCGTCGCTCCCAGAGAGGTATGTTGTTGATCGGCTAGTCGATCAGTTTAAACGCTCTGTATTTAATTAGTCGTTGATGGAACATCGTTGACGGCAGTTGTCATTTAAAAGTTGATATATAAGAGGAACTCAGATGAGCTATTCCTTCACTGAAAAGAAACGTATTCGTAAGGTTTTCGGTAAGTTTCCTAAAGTCATGGACATACCATACTTGCTGGAAATCCAGCTTGCATCCTATCGCAAGTTTCTTCAAACGGGTGTGCCGTTAGAAGAGCGTGGCGAATATGGGTTGCATGGCGCCCTGAAAAGTGTGCTGCCAATAGTCAGTTACTCAGGAAGCGCGGGCCTTGATTACGTGGATTATCGATTAGGTACCCCCACCTTTAATGTGAAGGAATGCCAAACGCGTGGCATGACTTATGCTGCGCCTTTGCGCGTTACCGTCAACCTGATTATTTATGATAAGGATTCCAAAAAGAGTCCTAAGCCTGTTAAGGAAATTAAAGAACAGGAAATCTATATGGGTGAAATTCCCCTGATGACGGACAATGGAACGTTTGTCATTAATGGTACTGAACGAGTCATCGTTTCCCAGTTGCATCGTTCACCAGGTGTATTCTTTGATCATGATAAAGGTAAAACTCATAGTTCGGGTAAGCTGCTCTATCATGCACAGGTTATTCCTTACCGTGGCTCCTGGCTGGATTTTGAATTCGATCCAAAAGACAACGTATTTGTTCGTATTGATCGCCGTCGTAAATTACCAGCGACGGTTATTCTGCATGCCCTGGGTTACAGTGATGAAGAAATCCTTGAAATGTTTTTTGATAATGACCACTACACGCTGGGCAAAGAAGAAGCCAAGCTTAAGTTAGTGCCCGAACGTCTGCGTGGTGACACTGCAGCTTACGATATCAAGGTTAAAGGTTCCGTTATCGTTGAAAAGGGTAAACGTATTACTGCGCGTCATATCAAACAGCTTGAAAAAGCGGGCACCAAAACATTGCCCGTACCATTTGAGTACCTGGTAGAGAAGGCTCTTGCCAAGCCTGTGGTCGACAAAGATACCGGTGAAGTGATTGCCAATACCAATGAAGTCATTACAGAAGAGCTTTTAGAGAAATTTGTTGAAGCGGGCGTCAAAGAGATCGAGACAGTTTTCACTAACGATCTTGATCGCGGACCGTTTATTGCGAACACACTGCGACTGGATCCTTCAAGTAATGATTTTGAAGCCAAGGTAGAACTTTATCGCATGATGCGCCCAGGTGAGCCACCTACCAAGGATGCGGCTGATACCTTGTTTAATAACATGTTCTTTAACCCGGATCGTTATGATCTTTCGGGCGTGGGACGCATGAAATTTAATCGACGTCTGGGTCGTGCCGAGAATACCGGTGACGGTGTGCTCAGCAAAGAAGATATTGTTGATGTGTTAAAAATGCTTGTCGATATTCGTAATGGTAACGGTGTGGTAGATGATATCGATCATCTCGGTAACCGTCGTGTACGTTCTGTTGGCGAGATGGCAGAAAACCAGTTCCGCGTTGGTTTGGTGCGTGTTGAGCGTGCGGTGAAAGAACGTCTGAGTATCGCAGAAAGTGAAGGTTTGATGCCTCAGGATTTAATTAACGCCAAACCTGTGTCTGCAGCCATTAAGGAATTTTTTGGTAGCTCACAGTTGTCGCAGTTTATGGATCAGAACAATCCGCTGTCGGAAGTTACACACAAACGTCGTGTTTCTGCTTTGGGCCCGGGCGGCCTGACTCGTGAGCGTGCTGGTTTTGAGGTGCGTGACGTGCATCCGACACACTACGGTCGTGTCTGTCCTATAGAAACACCTGAAGGACCAAACATTGGTCTGATTAACTCATTGGCCGTGTACGCGCGTACCAATGCTTACGGTTTCCTGGAAACCCCTTACCGCAAGGTGCTTAAGGGCAAAGTGACCGGTGATATTGAATACCTGTCTGCTATTGAAGAAGGCCAGTACGTAATCGCACAGGCCAATATTACCCTTGATAAAAAGGGTAAGTTAGTTGATGAAATGGTGGCTGCCCGTCATCTGAATGAAACCACCATGTCTTTTCCGGACCGTGTGGATTACATTGATGTGTCCCCACGTCAGATTGTGTCTGTAGCGGCGGCATTAATTCCATTCCTGGAACACGATGATGCTAACCGCGCGTTAATGGGTTCGAACATGCAACGTCAGGCAGTGCCGACTTTGCGTGCTGACAAACCTTTGGTCGGTACTGGTATAGAACGAACTGTAGCGATTGATTCTGGCGTAACTGTTGTGGCCACGCGTAGTGGCGTAGTGGATAATGTTGATGCTGGCCGTATTGTTGTACGCGTTAGTGATGATGAAACAGCTGCGGGTGAGTCTGGTGTCGATATTTATAACTTAACCAAGTACACCCGTTCCAATCAGAATACCTGCATCAATCAGAAACCTTTGGTGAATCCGGGTGACGTAGTGGCTCGTGGTGATGTGCTGGCTGATGGGCCTAGCACTGACATAGGTGAACTGGCGCTTGGTCAGAATATGCTCGTTGCCTTTATGCCCTGGAATGGTTACAACTTCGAGGATTCCATTCTTATCTCCGAGCGCGTGGTAAAAGAAGATAGATTCACTACCATTCATATCGAAGAAATGACCTGCATGGCGCGAGATACCAAGCTGGGTTCAGAAGAAGTCACCAGCGATATTCCTAATGTCGGTGAAAGTGCCTTATCAAAACTGGATGAGTCTGGTGTTGTTTACGTGGGCGCTGAAGTGAAACCTGGCGATATCCTCGTAGGTAAGGTAACGCCGAAGGGTGAAACCCAACTCACACCGGAAGAAAAACTACTGCGTGCCATTTTTGGTGAAAAAGCCTCCGATGTTAAAGATACCTCGTTACGCGTACCTTCAGGTATGGACGGCGTGGTTATCGATGTGCGCGTATTTACTCGTGATGGTGTGGATAAAGATTCCCGCGCATTGCAAGTTGAAGAATCTGATCTTGCTGCGGTTAAAAAGGATGTTCGTGATGTGTTCCGCATTCAGGAAGACGATATCTATCAACGTGCTGAGAAGTTATTGACAGGTAAACAGGCTGACGGTGGTCCTAACAAGCTGAAAGCAGGTTCCAAAATTACTGCGGCTTATCTGGCTGAAGTTGAAAAAGAGAAATGGTTTGAAATCCGTTTACGCAATGATAGCGCCAACACTCAGTTAGAAAAACTGGCTGAGCAGCTCAAACGTCATCGCGACGATATGGATGCCCGTTACGAAGAGCAGCGTCTCAAGATTACATCAGGCGATGATCTAGCTCCTGGCGTGTTAAAGATGGTCAAGGTGTACATGGCGGTTAAACGTCGTATACAACCAGGCGACAAAATGGCAGGACGTCACGGTAATAAAGGCGTTATCTCCATGATTGTGCCGGTAGAAGACATGCCGCACACACCGGAAGGTACGCCAGTTGATATCGTTCTTAACCCATTGGGTGTGCCATCACGTATGAACGTGGGTCAGGTGCTGGAAACGCATTTGGGTTGGGCTGCACGTGGACTGGGATTGAAGCTGGGTAAAATGCTGGATAATAACGGCAAGGTCACCAGTATTCGAAAATACCTCGATGAAATCTATAACGGTGGAGTTGGTGAAAAGGTTGATCTGAAATCACTCAACGATGACGAAATTCTCGAAATGAGTCACAACCTGCGTGGTGGTGTACCCATGGCGACGCCAGTATTTGATGGTGTCGAAGAAGATGAAATTCGTCGCATGTTAACGCTGGCTGATTTGCCAGACTCAGGACAGACGCGACTCGTTGATGGGCGTACGGGCGACCTGTTTGATCGTCCAGTCACCGTGGGTTACATGTACATGCTCAAACTCAATCATCTGGTTGATGACAAAATGCATGCGCGTTCTACGGGCCCATATAGCCTGGTTACTCAGCAACCGTTGGGTGGTAAGGCGCAATTCGGTGGTCAGCGATTTGGTGAAATGGAGGTCTGGGCGCTTGAAGCATATGGCGCTTCTTATACATTGCAGGAAATGCTGACAGTGAAGTCGGATGATGTGCAGGGTCGTACCAAAATGTACAAGAACATCGTAGATGGCGACTATCGCATGGAGGCCGGCATGCCCGAA
>JAUVNZ010000399.1 GCA_030599435.1 Gammaproteobacteria bacterium
ATGTCTGCGCTTATTTGTGGTTCTTACGCCTTCGACACCATCATGGTCTTCCCGGACCAGTTTAAGAATCATATCCTGCCTGACAAGGTACACATGTTAAACGTCTCCTTCCTGGTACCGGATATGCGCCGTGATTTCGGAGGGTGTGCTGGCAACATTGCATACAACCTTAAATTACTCGGCGGTGATCCCCTACCGATGGCTACAGTCGGTAATGATTTCGCACCTTATGCGAAGTGGATGGACGGCAACTATATATCCCGCAAGCACATTACTGAAATTGAAAGCCTCTATACCGGCCTTGCTTTCATAACCACTGATATTGACGATAACCAAATCACGGCTTTTCATCCGGGTGCTATGAGCCTGTCCCACGAAAATAATGTTAACGATGCTGATGGCGTATCTATAGGCATCGTCTCACCCGACGGACGAGACGGCATGATTGAACATGCCCAACAGTTCGCTGAAGCAAACATTCCATTTATCTTTGATCCCGGCCAGGGTTTGCCCATGTTCGATGGCGAAGACCTGTTACGTTTTGCTGAACAGGCTACCTGGATTACCCTCAACGACTACGAAGCCCAGTTGCTTGAAGATCGCACTGGCAAATCTCCTCACGAGATTGCTGCAATGGTTGAGGGTCTTATTATTACTCGTGGCGGTAAAGGTTCAGTGATATACACCACTGATCATCGTTTTGAAATTCCTGCAGCAAAAACCGAAACCATTAACGACCCAACCGGCTGTGGCGATGCCTATCGAGCAGGACTTCTTTACGGGCTTATGCATGACATGGACTGGGAAACCACTGGTCGCATTGCTTCGCTTATGGGCGCTATAAAAATTGAACACCATGGCACTCAAAACCACTATTTCACTCGCGAAGAGTTTGATGAACGCTATCAGAATACTTTTGAACGCAGCATTTGCTAAAAATCTTATCTGGATATAATTGGTTTTCTATCTGTAACACTGGAGTACGATGATTGGAAATGGGAGGAAGTATGGAAAATAGCGACGTCTCGAAATCTATAGATGAGTTAAGGCATGAAATGACAGTTCTCAGGAAAATACTAACTTCGCAGCAACATTAGTTATCTTTAACACCATTATACTTTTTTTGATTCTTTGGCGGGTCTGGTAGCAATAAAACTCTCACCCTACGCGTATCATTGAATGTCCGGTTAATACTAAAAGCGGACATTTATATTTTGTTGAATAATGTCTGTTAAAAATCTAAAGCAGGCATCATGATTTAGTTAAAGTAAGAGATCATGGATCCTATATTGATTTCTGAAGACATAAGTCCCAATAGGGAGTCCCCTCAAAACGTTTGACCAGAAAATCAACAAAAGCTCTGACACGTTTGGAAAGATGGCGTGTTTGCGGGTAAATCGCGTAAGCGTCAATCTTCGCCAGCTTATAATCTTTGAGTATTGGGACCAGCGCGCCACGCTCAATTTCTTTATAGACAATAAATGTTGGCGTAAAAACAATGCCCTGTCCTTCTACTGCAGCGCCCCTAAGAAACTCACCTGAA
>JAUVNZ010000321.1 GCA_030599435.1 Gammaproteobacteria bacterium
AAACATTGATACCAGCAGCTTTGCCGTCATCAATATATTTACAAGCAGCTTTAGCAGCCAAACGACCTTCAGTGAAAGAACCTGATGAGAATGCGTGTGGTGTACCACCTACCGCATCACCTGCACCAAAAAGTCCCTCAACCGTAGTCATACGATTGTAACCCCAGAAATATTCATCAGGAGATACGTCTTCAGGGCCTGAACACCATGCACCACAACCTGTTGCGTGTGAACCCATTACATATGGCTCAGAAGTTGTTAATTCAGGGTTTTCGTATTTAGGATCAACATCAGTTGCAGCCCAAAGTACCGCCTGACCAACTGTCATACCTAAGAAGTTGTGCCAGCCAATCTCTTCAAGATGAGGATCCTGGAATGCTTCCATAGTCACCATGTGAATTGGACCGCGACCAGCATTTACTTCATTGATAAATGCATGGTTACGTAAACAGGTCGGAATTGGTTTGTGGGACAAATGCTGACCTTCCGTATCCAGATATTCTTTGCCGACCATTTCTGTAAGAGCCGGGAACCACTTGGATTCGTACTCTTCACCCAGACCATTCTGTGTATAAGTCTTGAGATGCAGGAAGTATGCGCCAACAGGGCCATAACCATCTTTGAAACGTGCCAGTACGATACGGTTTTCCATCTGAGTCATCTTCGCGCCTGCTTCGATCATAAGACCATAGGCAGAACCTGATGACCAGGGTGCGTACCAGACACGACCCGCGCCTTCACCAACTGAACGTGGCTTGAAGATGTTAGAAGCACCACCGGCACCACAGATAACAGTCTTAGCTTTAAATACGTGGTAGTTACCAGTACGTACGTTGAAGCCAACAGCACCCGCTACGCGGTTCTCTTTGGCATCATCCATTAACATATGGGTTACGCAGATACGGTTGAATACTTTATCCGCTGATTTTTTCGCTGCTTCTGCAACAATCGGCTTGTATGATTCACCGTGAATCATGATCTGCCAACGCCCTTCACGAAGATAAGTCCCAGTGTCAGGGTTTTTCATTATAGGCAGGCCCCATTCTTCGAACTGGTGAACAGCGGAGTCAACGTGACGCGCCATATCAAAGGCCAGATCTTCACGAACCATACCCATCAGATCCATACGAGCATAACGCACGTGATCTTCTGGATTGTTTTCTCCGAAGCGTGTACCCATATAACAGTTGATCGCATACAAACCCTGGGCTACCGCACCAGAGCGATCAATGTTCGCTTTTTCAGCAATAACAATCTTTTTGTCCTTGCCCCAATATCTTGCTTCAAATGCAGCACCGGTACCACCAAGGCCCGCGCCTGCAACCAGAATATCGATATCGTCTTCAATAATAGTTTTATAGGACATTAGTAGTACACCCCTTCCTTAAGTGTCAAGCCGTTAGATTCCAGCGTAGGTAGAGCACTGTCATTCATAGCAACATACTTAGGCTCGTTAAACAATAACTCACTGTCGACCATTTCGTTATTTGGTGCTGATTCGTCAGATAGCTGTGGAATTGCGGTGCCCCAGGGCTTGGTAGTAATAGGCGCCAGCAGTTCCATGTCTTTTTTACCGTTGCGGAACTTGATGCGCCAGGCAATAGTCCCTTTTTCCTCATCACGATGCACTCGTACAGAGTGGCCCAGTGGAGCAAAATCTGCATAACCACGCACGTCAATGGCGTGATGTGGGCAGGCTTTTACACAGGAGTAACACTCCCAGCACATGTTCGGTTCAATGTTGTAAGCACGACGAAGGCTTTTATCAATGTGCATGATGTCAGATGGGCAGATATCAACGCACTGTCCACAACCATCACAACGAGTCATATATACAAAAGTTGGCATAATATTCTCTCTATCTTAAGTAATAATTAAATTAATGTTAGTAGTGGTTTGATGGCTCACGTCTGATGCCGTGCCCCATGTATTCTGGATTTTTGCCCATATACTGTGGGATGTCCGGAAACATTTTCTGCACTTCTGGATCCGTAAGATCGAAGTCAACAGGCAAATTCTCTCTTGAACCATCTGCCACGGTAGTGCGCTTCTGATAAGCCGCAGCAGGTTTGAAAAACATGTGAGCAAACTTAGAGAAGTAAACACCGACGAAAAGCACTGTGCTAGAAATGATAAACAGAGCAAAAGCCAACATATCCCAGCCAGCAACGCCTTTAGACTGTAAAACTGACCAGATAAGAGCAAATGTACAGGTCATTAGAAGAGAAACGATGAATAGATCTGCACGGCATAACTCATACCATTTCTTGCCTTCTGAATTGACATCGACACGGATTGAGAACCAGAACCAGTAACCGCCAACACACAGCATCAGTGCACCAATGTGCCACAATACTGGAACGATCTTCGCTGTAGCGTCTGCACCGGCAAAAATCATAATCGCAGTGGTTGCTACGAAGGTAATAAAACCGTACATAGTTAACAGGTGGGAAAGTCTACGCTTAGGATTAGAAAATTCTGATGAAGTCAAAACTTCGCTAGTAACCGTCTGTATGGCTAGTGAGGCTTTTTCACCACCGCTAATTGTGCGCTTTGCACTCTTTTCTGCTTTCTTTGCATTCTCAAAAAAGTACTGCGCACT
>JAUVNZ010000371.1 GCA_030599435.1 Gammaproteobacteria bacterium
CACCACTGGCCCGCGCATGATGGTGAGGTTTTTTGGTGGTTATAACTTCACCAAGCGAGATGCACAATTACGTGATCCGGGTTTGATAGGTTACAGCAAAGGAGTACCTATGGGCGGTGAGCTGAAAAAGGCCCGTAGAGGTAAGACCCCTACATTCCTGGTAGCTGCATTAAAAGATACTTACAGCGGTAACCTGGATCGCATTCAAATTGTTAAAGGCTGGTTAGATAAAAAAGGTAAAACACACGAGCAAGTCTATGATGTGGCCTGGTCTGGTAATCGTAAACCAGGCCGAAAAGGAAAATTACCAGCGGTTGGCAATACTGTTGATGTAAAAAATGCCACCTGGACCAATACCATTGGTGCCTCTGAATTAATCACTGTCTGGAAAGACCCACATTTTAATCGCAAACAACGCGCCTTTTATTACGCGCGGGTGATTGAAATCCCGACTCCCCGCTGGACCGCTTATGATGCTAAGCGCTTCAATGAGAAAATGCCCAAGGAAGTTCCAATGATCACAACGGAACGCGCATACACTTCGCCGATTTGGTATACACCTTAGGCTAAAATTGGTTTACGATATTTCAATAGATAAACAACTCTAAAATTCAAAGCCTCTGGGAGGTCTCATGCGTATTCGAAATAAAATGAATAAAAAATTTGCTCTTATTGTTGTTCTGACTGGTCTAATCTCTGCATGTGATAAATCAGAACCTGTGGCGGTGCAGTCAGAGGGTTCTGTCGTTGCCCAAGCACAGGCTACACATCCGGCATTTGCCAGTTCTGGTAGCCCGACCAATGTTTACTTCGGAGATACCCATTTACACACTTCTTACTCACCCGATGCATTTTTAATGGGCAACCAAAGCGCGGATCCCGATACTGCCTATCGATATGCCAAGGGTCTGCCAGTGGTGCACCCGTACCACAAAGCGCGCATTCAAATTGGTACGCCACTGGATTTCCTCGTGGTGTCAGATCACGGCGAGTTCATGGGTGTGATCCCAAACATCTTGAAAGGCAACCCCGTGGTTGCGAACACGCCCACAGGCAAGCGCTATACGAAAATGTTTGCCGAGGGTAAGTCCCTTGATGTTTTTGGTGAGTTAATCGGACAAATTAATAAAGTCATACCCATCAATCCCGATCTAAACAACGAGAAGATTAGTCGCACTATCTGGGGTGAGATCATGTCTGCAGCCGATCAACATAATGAACCGGGCAAGTTTACTGCCTTTATGGGCTGGGAGTGGAGTTCAACACCGGGCGGCGCCAACTTGCATCGTGTCATTGTTATGCGCGAAGGCAAGGAAAAGGGCGAGCAGTTTATTCCCTATACATCCCTGGATAGCGATAAACCAGAAGAACTGTGGAAGTGGCTGGAGACGACAAGTAAAAAAACCGGCACAAACTTTCTGGCAATTCCCCACAACTCGAATATCAGCCAGGGCCTGATGTTTCCCCTGCAGGATAGCTATGGGAAATTAATCAGCAAGGAATATGCAGAGACCAGGATGAAGCACGAACCAATTGTGGAAATGACCCAGATCAAGGGCGATTCTGAAACCCATCCGAAGCTCTCACCCACCGATGAGTTTGCCGACTATGAAACCTACGACCATCTGATTACAACTGAAGGCGCCAAGGCGAGAGACTTGTTCGGTGGTGCTTTTCTTGGCCAGCTCAGCAAAAAAGATCGTGAATTAGTAATGAAAAATATGAAACATATTGCCAAGGCCGGTGACTATGCACGCAGTGCGCTTAAGCGTGGTTTGGCAATGGAGGATCGTATAGGTGTGAATCCGTACAAATTCGGCATGATTGGTTCTACCGATTCCCACACCGGTATGGCCTCCGCCGAGGAAGACAGGTTCCACGGCAAAATGGCCATTGACTCGACACCCGGCACGAAAGCAAAAGACGTTATTCCTGGTACACCGGGCTGGGACATGGGGGCAGCGGGCCTGGTCGCGATTTATGCTGAAAAGAATACGCGCGGTTCATTATTCGATGGTATGAAACGAAAAGAAGTTTA
>JAUVNZ010000034.1 GCA_030599435.1 Gammaproteobacteria bacterium
CGGCTACGCTTTGCTTCGCCGTTCCGATCCACTTCGCGAGATCGGTCGAACCATAAGGTTCTCATCCTGCCGCCAACACCTAATATCTAATCACCATTTCTTAGCCACTAGAGACTAACTTTTTTGGCTGGGCCGGCAGGATTCGAACCTGCGCATGCTGAGATCAAAACCCAGTGCCTTACCGCTTGGCGACGGCCCAATAAAACCTGTACTTCCGGCGCGGTCGCTACCGGCTTCCTGCCTCCCGCGACACTTGAACATCCTGTTCATCGTCCTGCGCTTCATTCAAACTTTCACATCAACTTTCCGTGTTAACTTTTTGCGGCAAAGAGCGGAGACCGATTACAACCTCTGGCAACAAAAACACCCCAACGTTCTCCAACTTTTGCCGCCACTTCCTGTGCCTGGGATTCTTCATCAAAGGCAGCAAAAACACAGGCTCCTGTGCCTGTTAATCGCGCCGAAGAAAACTCACTCAGCCAGGTAATCGCTTCGTCTATTTCGCGGTACCGCTTCCGCACGACTGGCTCAAAAACATTGCCCCGGGCATTAGCATCATACCCCTCGAAAGAACCGCGTATTTTGATGGGTGCAGAGTCCCGTGTCAATTGCGGATCACCGAACAAATCTGCTGTAGAAACATTAACTTTGGGCACTAAAACCACAAACCAGGGCTCGGATAATGCGACCGGCTGTAGCTGTTCTCCGACCCCTTCTGCCCAGGCCGACCAACCACGTACAAACACAGGCACATCTGCACCCAATTTCAGCCCTAAAGCTGCCAGGGAATCCTCGCCCAGACCCAGTTCCCACAACTGGTTCAGCGCTACTAGCGTAGTCGCTGCGTCAGAACTGCCGCCTCCAAGCCCCCCGCCCATGGGCAGTTTTTTCTGTACCCGAATATCGGCCCCCAAATCGCAACCCGTCTCACTTTTCAGCAACTGTGCAGCCCGCACCACCAGATCCTCGGCCTCAGGAACATCAGGAATATCATTCACACGACAAATCTGGCCATCTTCGCGAATCTGAAATTGCAGCTCATCACAAATATCGAGGAACTGAAACACCGTTTGCAGCTCATGGTAACCATCAGGACGAACGCCTGTTATATGTAGGAAAAGATTAAGTTTGGCCGGTGCCAGCCAAACGGACGATTGTTGCAAAACTGACTTTTTCATAGATTGAGGATCAATTTAATACCCAGTGATCAATCACCAGCCGCACACTGAGTTCATGATTTTCCAGAAAAACCTTTCGCGGCATCATCACACCATCAATACTTACGTACTCTGGATAGGTGACCAGCCATTTCCCCTGCTGCAATCTGGCCAGCCGTCCATCAAGGCGATAATTCAGCACAGACGCTGACTCGGGTTTTGGTATTCCGGTTACCCAGTATTTAAAGCCACTTAACGGTAAGTGCCACCCTAGCTGTTCGAGCAATAATGTTTCTGCATCAGCTGCCTGAAACGTTTTACCATCAGAAAAGCGCATCTCAACGCCTGTTGCGCTTCCATCTAGCTGAAATGCACCCTGACCCATGGGTGCGCTAAACTGAATCCCATAACCGTCAATACGCTGCGACCAGTGTAATTCACCATTCCAGCCATCATCTTCCGTGTTCACAACAATACGCCCCGTCAGCGTCCAGTTTGTGATTTGATGTACCGCTTGGCGATGCTGTTGCCAGGCTCGCGCCTGTTCCGGAGATGGTAATTCTAAAGATAATTTTATGGGGGGCGGTGTTGTGGCACAAGCGCCCAGAAACAGGGCAAATAGTAAAATCAGTGATCGGGTCACAAACCAAATCGCTTCATGATGTCGTTCAGTACTTTATGGTTTGGGTTTTCCTGCAGCGCCTTTTCCCACACTTCCAGCGCACCCTGTTTATTACCCATCGTCCAAAGAACCTCACCAAGGTGAGCGGCAATTTCTACATCCTTTATAAGCTCCATGGCTCGACGTAAAAGCTCCACCGCTTTTTCATAGTTACCCATACGGTACTGAACCCAGCCCATGCTATCAATGATGGCAGCATCTCCAGGCTTCACAGCCAGAGCTCGTTCAATATAATCCAGTGCTTCATCAAATCTTTGTGTGCGATCTGCCAGGGTATAACCCAGTGCGTTCAATGCCTGCGCATTACTCGGCTCACGTTTAATAATAACGAGCAGATCTTGTTCAGCAACTTCCAACTTACCCATTTTTTCTGCCATTAGCGCTCGCGCATAACGTAACGAGGTATCGTCCGGTACTTCTTCAAGCTTGGCGGAAAGAAAGTCCAGTGCCTCCTGATATTTCCCTGCCTTGCGAAGTAATTCCCCCTCTACCAGATAAACTCTGACTCGCTCCTGAGCAGTGGATACACGCAGTGAATGCAATAAATCCTGCGCTTTTTCAAGTTTTCCTAATTCCGCCAACAAACTGGCTGCGCGAGTCTGTGCGCCCAGATAAAACTCGCCATGACGCACAGAAAGAAAATGTTTTAACGCCAGCGTAAAATTATTTTGTTTCTCATACAGACGGCCAAGATAAAAATTAGCCCCCAGTGTCCGTGAGCCCAAACTCAATACCCGTTTGAGACGTTTCTCAGCCAGGACATAATCATTAAGCTGTAAAGCCAATACGCCAGCCGCATAAATAACATCCGGATTTCTGGGTTGTAGTGCAGCAAGACGCTCAAACTCGTCACGCGCCTTTTCGAATTGATTAACTTCAGTCAGTAGCCGGGCATAACTCAGCCCTACGCCAATATTATTTTCCAGCGCATCTCCACGTTCGTCTTCAAGATAATCAAGCGCCTTCTGTTTATTGCCCTGTAATCCAATAATTCGTGCTCGTAAAACAACAGCGGGAGCCCAATGACTCTTTAAATCCAGAGCATGATCAACAGACTTTAATGCCAGCTTCAGTTTGACCTGATGCATAGTCAACTGTGCATGGGCAAGCCAGGCGTGTGGTAAATCTTTATTTTTAACCAGCAATTTATCCATGACTGACAATGCAGCAATGTTGTTTTTATCGCGTGATAATTGAGACGATATTTGCGAAAAACCACGGTCTGGTTTGTTGGTAGAAAGAGCTACAAACTTCTCATAGTGCACTACCGCCTCTGGTGCCCGACCAAAAGCCAACAATAATGGTGCCAGTGCTTTTCTAGCTTCTGCACTTTCGGGTTCAAGTTTTACCCACAACTCTGCAGATTCTAAAGCTTCACTAAGAGCCTGAGTAAACATCGAAATACGAGCTGCCCTGGCTGCAATAGCTGGTTCCTGTGATTCTTTTGCCGCTTCCAGATAGTTAGTAACGGCAATATCCAGTTGACCTCTTTGCCCAGCCAATTCTGCGACGAGCAACTGATACAAAACCTGCGGTGAAAATTCAGCAGCGGGAAGCTTTTCTTCAGCAGGTATTGATGCGGCGTGCTGAGCAGTCACTGAATCATCATCAGAAGAAGATTCCTGGTTGCTATAATATTCACTATTTGAAGAATCAGTTTCAGGCGAAACTGCACAGCCTCCAAGTAATAACAAGGAAAGCCCCGTAAAAAGATAAAAAAACCTCAACATATGTACTTCACACCTTTTGACTTTGATTTTACAAAAAACTGGCTGTTAGAAAAGCGAGTAAAAATCACTAAGCTGCCTAAGCATTATCTTAATTATAACCCTGCTTTTTATACACAAAATGTGAGAAAAAGTTCCGCTTTATTCCCGCCATTTTCCCAGCATTTAACTTTATGTCGACCCGGCCGCTCTGGACTTAAACCATCAACTCTGGACATAAACCCTCATCCAGCAGGGCATAGTTGGAATCAACCATGAATCAATGAGATAGTTGCTTGTATTCGGACTCCAGTTCGCTCAAAATTTACGCTCACAACTACCTCCACAACAGATGTCTCATAGAAACAAATGCCACTTTTAGCCTTCGGAATTAACCATAAAACTGCCCCGGTAGATATCCGGGAACGGGTTGCATTTGCCCCGGGAAAACTTACCGAAGCTCTGAAGGACCTGGTGAGCCACGCCAACGTCCAGGAAGCGGCTATTGTGTCCACCTGCAATCGCACCGAACTCTACTGTGACTATAGCTCCTCCCCGCAGGGAGATGCCGCTATTGTCGATTGGTTTCGAGAATATCACAAGCTCGAAAAACAGGACATTGAGCCCTATATTTTCCTGCACCCGGACGAGGATGCCGTCCGCCATATGCTACGCGTCGCCAGCGGGCTGGACTCTCTGGTGTTAGGTGAACCTCAAATCCTCGGTCAGATCAAAGAGGCCTATTCTGCCGCCACCACTGCCGGCACAATGGGTGGGCAGCTAGACCGGTTGTTCCAACATACTTTTTCTGTGGCAAAACAAATTCGCACCGATACCGCCATAGGTGCCAGTGCTGTATCCGTTGCCTTTGCCGCTGTTAGCCTGGCCAAACAAATCTTCAGCGATTTCCCGCAACACACCGCCTTGCTCATTGGTGCCGGCGAAACTGTCGAACTGGCGGCACGCCACCTGCACCAAAATAATATTGGCCGCATGATTATTGCCAATCGCACAGTGGAAAATGCCCACGCGTTGGCTGAAGAATTTGGCGCCTACGCCATCTCCCTGCCCGAAATCACCAAGCATCTGGCAGAGGCCGATATTGTGATCTCCTCCACCGCCAGCCCCCTGCCTGTATTGGGCAAAGGCAGCGTGGAAAGCGCACTCAAGAAGCGCAAACACAAACCCATGTTGATGGTTGATATCGCTGTGCCACGTGACATCGAAGCCGAGGTTAGCGACCTTAACGATGTATACCTCTACACCGTGGATGACCTCCAAGACATTATTAAGGAAGGTTTGAAATCACGACAGGAAGCTGCGCAGCAGGCCGAAGAAATTATCGATGCTGAAGTTTCGCACTTTATGCACTGGCTGCAATCACTCAATGCCGTATCCACGATTCGCGCCATGCGTGATAATGCCGAAGCACAACGCAATGAAGAACTGGAACGAGCTCTTAACTTACTGCAAAGTGGCAAAGACCCCGAACAAGTTATGGCAGAATTGGCAAATCGTCTTACCAACAAACTCATCCACACCCCTAGCGTGATGCTTAAAAAAGCGGGTTACGACAGTCGCGATGAGATTTTCGAAACTGCGCAAGAACTTTTTGATCTCAAGGATCCCGACCTCTAGCTAAGCTTGACCTCGTTAGCGTTCTTTACGCAGCAGTTTTACCAGCAGCTTTATGTCACAGCTTTAGGTAACAACTTTTTGTAGAAAGGAAAAACCGACACCACCAGCAGCAAACTTCTGGCTATAACATCATTAAATTAACTTTAAAAACATTTATATAAACTCTTTGATAAACTTTTTATAAGAAAATGAAATCGTCCATACACAACAAACTGGAAACTATTTCGGATCGCCTTGAGGAGATCAGCGCATTGTTAGCTGACCCCGATGTGATGAATGACCAAAATCAGTTTCGTGAATTATCAAAAGAATATTCCCAACTCGACCCAGTGGTTAAGTGCTTTAATCACTACACGCAAAACCAAAGTGATCTTTCTGAAGCAGAAGCTTTACTCAAAGACGAAGACCCAGACATGCGAGAGATGGGCGCTGAGGAACTAAAAAAAGCCAAAGTTACACAAGAAACGTTAGAGCTTGAACTGCAAAAATTATTGCTGCCCACCGACCCTAATGACGACAGCAATATCTTTCTTGAAATCCGTGCCGGCACTGGCGGTGATGAAGCAGCAATTTTTGCTGGTGACCTGTTTCGCATGTATTCACGTTATGCCGAAAAACAACGCTGGCAAACAGAAATCATTAGTGAAAATCAGGGGGAACATGGTGGTTACAAAGAAATTATTATGCGCATTATTGGCCAGGGCGCTTATTCGCGACTCAAATTTGAGTCCGGTGGACATCGCGTACAACGAGTACCAGAAACCGAATCACAGGGCCGCATTCACACTTCAGCATGTACTGTTGCTGTTATGCCCGAAGTATCTGAAGTTGAACAAATTGAAATCAATTCCTCCGATCTAAAAGTCGATACCTTTCGCGCCAGTGGCGCAGGTGGCCAGCACGTCAACAAAACCGACTCCGCCATTCGTCTCACTCACTTGCCTACTGGAGTAGTGGTTGAATGTCAGGACGAACGCTCGCAACATAAAAACCGTGCTCGTGCTATGTCCTTATTGCAATCAAGGCTCTACGCTGCGGAAAAAGAAAAACAAGATGCCGAACAAGCTGCGACACGGAAATCACTGGTGGGTACGGGTGATCGCTCTGGTCGCATTCGTACCTATAATTATCCGCAGGGCCGCATTACCGACCACCGCATCAACTTGACCTTGTACAAACTGGATGAAATAACTCAGGGAGATTTAGGACAGGTTATCGAACCCTTAATCAGCGAGCACCAAATCCAGCAACTTGCACAACTTGGTGATGGAGAGTAGTTAAAAAAGAACGAAAATCTGGGGCTAAAGACCCCACATGGCAATACAACATTTAATCCAGACAGATTTCGTAACAAAAAAAGTTCCGGTAGTCACAATGTGTCAAGAACTCTTTACTGTTTGCATTTGGCCTAATACGCTATGCTATTACGCCCTACCGGGTTTAAAAAAGGCACCAGAACAGCAGCACTTGCAAATTCATCCCAATCCGTTATAACAGCAGCAGATTTAGGGAATCTTATAAAACAACCGGAGAACAATTGTGACTAGACTAAAGAAAATTTTCATCCCAATACTTGGCACATTATTACTGATGGGCGGCACTGGTCTCGTTTCAGCCGCTGATGATACCAAACATAAAATGGTCATCCAGGTGAGCACAGACGACCCGCGCACCCAGAAAATTGCGCTAAACAATGCCGTCAATCTACAAAAGTTGTACGGCATGGACAACGTCTCTATCGAGATTGTCGCCTACGGCCCTGGTCTTGGCTTGCTGACCAAAAAAAGTAAGCAGGCCAAGAGGGTGGAGAGCCTGGCCTTGCAGGACATTACTTTCAGCGCCTGTGGCAATACCATAAAAAAAGTGACCAAAAAGAAGGGTAAAAAACCAAAATTGCTGGCCGGTGTGGGCACGGTAAAGGCCGGTGTGGCGCGTATCATGGAGTTACAGGAGAAGGGTTATTCTTATCTGCGCCCTTAACTGGAAATAGTATCTGTGAAAGACGGCGGGCTTGTCCCGCCGTTTTTTTGCCTGTTATATACTGGGCATCTATACTGCAATCGACACAAAACATGCCCGATATTTCAATTCAACAGGCACTGCAAGAGGCGCAACACCTTCTCTCTGCAAACAGTGACTCGCCCCGTATTGACAGTGAAATAATGCTGGCCCAGGTGTGTGGAAAGACACGCACCTATTTGCGCACCTGGCCTGAAAAATCGCTTACTCCTGAACAACTGACTCAATTCCAACAACTCATCACACGCCGCTGCTCTGGCGAACCCGTTGCTTACATAACCGGGGAACGAGAATTTTGGGATATGACATTACAGGTGTCCCCAGACACGCTTATCCCACGTCCTGAAACCGAACACCTGGTAGAACTGGCGCTGGAAAAAATCCCGCAAAAGTCCCAATGGCATATTGCTGACCTCGGCACTGGCTGTGGCGCCATCGCCCTAGCAATTGCACGCGAGCGACCGCACTGCAAAATTCTTGCGACCGATACATCCGTTGCCGCTCTGGCTGTGGCGCAGAACAATGCCCGCCACCTGAACATCAGAAATGTCACTTTTATTGAGGGACATTGGTTTGAACCCCTCGGTGAGCAGCAGTTTGAAATGATTGTGTCTAATCCGCCTTACATCCATCCCGACGATGAACACCTCAGCCAGGGAGACCTTCGATTCGAACCGGTACAAGCACTTCGCTCAATACCCGACGGCCTGACTGATATCCATGTGATTACGAAGGCTGCCCGCAAACACCTGGTTTCTCCCGGGTGGCTGATTCTGGAACACGGCTATGACCAGGGTTCGGCCGTCAAAAAAATGCTCGAATCATTGGGTTATTCCCAGGTATCTACCAGGGAGGATTTAGCCAGAAATGAGCGTCTGACCATGGGTAAAATGGACAGAGAAATAGAAAAGAAGATGGCTTAAGAATGGCTAATTTTGGGTATTTAACTGTATTAGTAACAAAATAATCCCCCCAATCCCTGATAATTTTGTACCAGTTCTCCATATCAGTATTTGTAACTTGACCTATTGAACCCAGTCGCTAGGATGAGGGTATGGAGTCCATATTTTCTGACTTTGTTAAACAGCGAGAGGTCCACTTTCGCAGCCTGAATCCAGGTGGCAATGACGCCCGGGATGCGATGGTTTTGCTCATGGAAATCAACGGTATTGAAGACATAAGAGCTCTCACCAATGATTGTGTACAGATAAGTTATGACATTCGAACCATCACCCTGGAAATTATCGAGTCAGGACTACAGGAAGTGGGATTTCACCTCGATAATAGCCTGCTCTTCAAACTAAAACGTGCACTTTTTTATTACACAGAAGAAACCCAGCTCGTGAATCTGGGGCAAACGCATGACCAGGCCAGCTCTACCCTCGATGTATTCATAAACTGTTACCATCAACGTCAGCACGGTTGTCGTGATGAACGACCACCACATCTAAGACAATATTCTTAAGCACTAGGCATAGCCACTATTTGGTGTACAGTACTCCTTAGTATTACTCTGTAGTAACAACCTAAGTAATCGTAACCTAAGCAGTACAACCTAACTCCTGCTCATCAGGACTAAAAACAGCCGCACCCTATTTTATGAATGACGTTTATGAATGACGATCAACTTCTGCGCTACAGCCGGCAAATCATGCTTCCCCAAATTGATGTCGCTGGACAACAGAGACTCCTGGAAAGCCATGCGCTCATCATTGGTCTGGGTGGTCTTGGATCTCCTGTTGCCATGTACCTCGCAGCATCAGGTGTCGGTCAGTTAACACTGGCAGATTTTGACGATGTTGAGCTATCCAACCTGCAACGACAAATTGTGCATGGCCAGACCGATATCGGCTCATCCAAGGTTGTTTCAGCCAGCCAAACTCTTAAATCTCTTAATTCGGAAATAGAAGTTTTTACTGTAAATAAACGCCTTGATGGGGATGCGCTGTTGGCAGCGGTCAATGCGGCGGATATTGTGATCGATGCCAGTGACAATTTTGCCACGCGCTTTGCCATCAATCGGGCATGTTCACTCGAAGGCAAGCCCCTGGTTTCCGGTGCCGCAGTTCGGCTGGAAGGACAGGTCTGTGTATTTAACCATCAGGAAACTGATACTGGCAACAAGCAGGCCTGCTACCGATGCCTGTACAGTGAAGATCAGGATGAAGAAACTGCTACCTGCAGCGAAAACGGCGTGCTGTCGCCAGTCGTTGGCATCATAGGCAGCATCCAGGCCACTGAAGCTATTAAAATACTGGCGGGTTTTGGCACGACTCTCTCTGGTCGATTGCTCACTCTCGATGCCGCTACCATGGAGTTCCGTGAAATTCGCCTGTCTCAAGATCCCACTTGCCCGGTGTGTGCTAACAAACGTGCCCAGCAGTCAACCGCGCCCTAAGAAAACGTCCCTCGCTTACCCTCAAATTACCCCTTAATAAAAAAACCATGGAATCCGTTCACATCCCTCGCAAGCTGATTAACAAAATATTGGAGCAAGCTCAACAATCACCTAACAAGGAAATTTGCGGTTTACTTTCGAGCAACAATGCAAACAACAACAAGCAACCCGTAAATTGCTACCCGGTAGCCAATACTTCCACAGAACCAAATCATCGTTACCTGATGGATCCCAGGCAACAAATCGACACATTTAGAATAATGCGTGAGCGTGGCGAAGAACTTTATGCCATATACCATTCCCATCCCCAAAGCCCCGCGTCACCATCAGCGGAAGACCTCCAGCAAGCGTCCTATCCCGAGGCCTTACACATAATTATCTCCATGAGCACTACAGGCACTTTGCAGCTCAGAGGCTATCGATTTAAAAACGACGCAATCATTGCTGTCGATATCACTGTGGAATGATCAATTAATTGCCATAAAAATACTGAAGTAATAGGCTTTTTTGCCGATAACTCTAAAGATTCAGCTTTTCTCAGCAACCACTGGGGTGAACCCCAAGAATATAACGTAACATATTGATAAATAAAGGTAAAAAAAATGAAATCATATCGCACTTACCTCTTTACCATTTTTGTGTCCGCTCTGCTGGTATTCAATGTTTCTGCCTTTGCGAAAGAAAGCGCTCCAAATGAAATAGATAAAGGCGAAGATATGCTAATGGGAGCTGGCGCCCATTTTGCCTGGATTGTGTTTGATGCCCTTAAGGCGGATCTTGAAGCAAAGACTGGTCGAAAAACTGTTCTTTTTGGCGAAAATTCCATGTTAGGTGTCGGTTGCAATGCCGGTATTAAAGCTGCCTTACAGGGCACAAAAAGCAAGGAAACGTTTGGATTCGTGTGCTGCCCACTAAGCAAAGAAGAAGTCGAGAAGAAAAAACTCATCGTCTATCCGCTGGCGAAAGAACCAGTA
>JAUVNZ010000284.1 GCA_030599435.1 Gammaproteobacteria bacterium
GGTGACGTTTGCATCATTCCACCCAACTCATTCGCCCTGGCAAGAACGGTTGAATACCTGCGCATTCCACGCAATGTACTGACGATATGCCTGGGTAAATCGACCTATGCCCGATGCGGCATTATCGTCAATGTCACCCCGTTTGAACCGGAGTGGGAAGGGCATGTGACGCTGGAATTTTCCAATACCACACCATTACCCGCCAAAATCTATGCTAACGAAGGCGTGGCACAGGTGATATTCTTTGAAGGGGATGAAGAGTGTGAAACCTCCTATAAGGACCGTGGCGGGAAATATCAGGGTCAGACTGGCGTAACATTGCCTAAAACTTAAGTTAATTCAATAGGCGAACAAAATATACAAATCATAAAATATCAATGAATACCTGCGATAAATCGAAGATGCTGCTTTTGAAATGGAAGAGCTTGATAGAATTGTCGGCAGGGTTTAGATAAAGACTGATAATAAGGAATTAATATGTCCGGCAACACAATTGGCAAGCTTTTCACCGTCACCAGTTTTGGTGAAAGCCATGGTGCAGCCATAGGCTGCATCGTTGATGGCTGCCCTCCAGGATTTGAATTAAGCGAAGCCGATATCCAGCCGGATCTGGACCGCCGCAAACCCGGCACCTCTCGGCATACTACCCAGCGTCGTGAGTCGGATGAGGTGGAAATACTTTCGGGTGTATTCGAAGGCAAAACTACCGGCACACCGATTGGACTGCTGATCCGCAATACCGACCAGCGCTCTAAGGACTATTCCGATATCAAGGAACTGTTTCGTCCAGGACATGCGGATCTGACTTATGAAAAGAAGTATGGATTTCGCGATTATCGTGGCGGCGGCCGTTCATCTGCTCGTGAAACTGCCATGCGCGTGGCGGCAGGCGCAGTCGCTAAGAAATATCTCAAACTCAGGTACGGGATCAGCATACGTGGATACCTGGCTCAGCTAGGGCCAATTAAGATTGATAAACTGGACTGGGATGCTGTCGAGAAAAATCCTTTCTTCTGTCCGGATGCAGGTAAAGTCGCCGAACTTGAATCGTACATGGATGCCTTACGCAAGGAAGGTAACTCTGTTGGTGCACGGATAAATGTTGTTGCCAGTGGTGTCCCAGTTGGTCTGGGCGAGCCCGTATTTGATCGGCTTGATGCTGATATCGCACATGCACTGATGTGCATCAATGCAGCCAAAGGTGTTGAGATAGGTGCCGGCTTTGCCAGTATTGAACAGAAAGGAACCGAACACCGTGATTTGATCAAACCGGAAGGTTTTTTGTCAAATAATGCTGGGGGCATCCTCGGTGGCATATCAAGCGGACAGGATATTCTGGCCAGTGTTGCTTTCAAACCGACATCATCATTACGCCTTCCCGGTCAAACCATCAATAAAGAGGGTGAATCTGCGGAAGTAATTACCACCGGTCGACATGATCCCTGCGTTGGTATCCGCGCTACACCGATCGTTGAGGCGATGTTGGCAATTACTCTGATTGATCACATGTTACGCCATCGAGGCCAGAACGCAGACACAATTGCGGAGCAAGCTTAACAGCAAGTACTCAGCCCATGCCTTACTGGCGCTTGTCATCTTTTTATTTTGTCTATTTCGCAACACTGGGTGTGTTGCTGCCGTACTGGTCGCCGTATCTGGCGTCACTGGGTTTTTCGCTATCTGAAATTGGTAATTTAATGGCCATCATCATGGCCACCAAGATGATTGCGCCAAATATCTGGGCCTGGTTGGCTGATCATAGCCACTCCAGTATGCGACTAGTCCGGCTGGCAGCGCTATTGTCAGTCATTTTCTACCTCGGTGTATTTTTCGGTTACAGCTTCTGGTGGTTGGCGCTGGTGATGTTGTTGTTCACCTTTTTCTGGAATGCCGTGCTGCCACAGGTGGAAGTGACCACATTAAATCATCTGGGTGATGACGACCACCGCTATGGCAAGGTGCGCCTCTGGGGTTCAATAGGCTTTATTGTTTCCTCGCTGTTGCTGGGGCATGCGCTTGATACTTATCCGCCGTCACTGGTATTGCCGGTAGTGCTGGGCTGTCTGTTGGGTATTTTTATTTTTACTCTGTTCATACCTGATGCCGGGAAACCTGTGCATGCTGAACAGGGTGGTATAATCCGGTATATTCTGCAGTATCCCGAGTTGATGAGTTTTCTGGGTGTCTGCTTTCTGTTGCAGGCCAGTCATGCGCCGTATTACACCTTTTATACTCTTTATTTATCCGACTTTGGATATAGTAAAACAGTGATCGGGATTTTGTGGGCGCTTGGTGTCTTGTTTGAGGTAATGCTCTTTCTTACAATGCACCGATTTCTTAAACCGGTTCGTTTTCGTTCCCTGCTTATTTTTAGTTGTGCAATTACCAGTTTGCGCTGGTTGATGATAGGAATGTTTCCTGGTTCATTAGTTCTTCTGGTCCTTGCCCAGGTTTTGCATGCAGTGAGTTTTGGCCTGTTTCATGGAGTCGCAGTATCTATGATACATCGCTATTTTACCGGTCGCCATCAGCACCGCGGCATGGCACTTTATGGCAGTGTAAGTTTTGGTGCCGGCGGTGCGGTGGGCAGTCTTGCCAGCGGTTACATGATGGGCTGGTTTGGTGCGGAATTCACATACATGGCAGCCAGTATAGTAGTGCTTATAGCCGCAGTACTTGCATGGTTTAGAGTACATGGTTTATTTGAAAATCAGGTGTGAATACATCAACATTCGTTGATAGCAGTACAGTTATTGATTTAGGGGCAGCCCCAAGAGATTAAAATGTCACAAATAGAACGAAAAGTAGAATTGTTGTCACCGGCAGGTACGTTGAAGAGCCAGCATTACGCCATGGCCTTTGGTGCGGATGCTGTTTACGCAGGTTTACCGCGTTACTCACTGCGTGTACGGAACAATGACTTTAATATAGAGAATTTATCTGTCGGTATTGA
>JAUVNZ010000198.1 GCA_030599435.1 Gammaproteobacteria bacterium
AAATGGCAGCTGCCGCATTCCTCTTCGTAGAGCGGGTTTTTCACAGGCGAGACACCAGTGGTGCGCTGCCAGAAATGGTTTTCATGTTCGTCGTCGTCATCACTGAATGAGAGCTGGCTGATGGCAATGCTAATGAGTCCAACAGCGGCGATAGCGAGAGTGAGTGTTTTCATGGTTTTCTCCTTACTATTCGTAGTGGGCGTGAGATGTTCTTAAAGGGATTGGATATAGGTTAAGTAATCGCCCTTTTCTTGCGGGGTGCACTCGCGTCCGAAAACCCATTTGCAGTTGCGTTTAAACCACTTCTCGATATGTTTGCGGTTCGTGAGTCGTTCCGGATTGGTGGAAAGAGCCAATGGTTTAATGGTTTTGCCCGTGCGCACATGTTTACTCATCTGGTGCAGGTTACTGGTATGGCAACTGGCACAGCTGCGTGGCTTGCCCGACTTTGGGTCGATGCGGGTTTTGTCCCAGGCAATCTGACCGGCGCTGGCAGAGAAAGTTTGTACGCCGGCTTTCTGATATTCCTGCAAGAGTAGCTCGGTGATGTTGCTGGCTTTTGCCGTACTTGCCACGGTAGTCATAAATAGAAGAGGGATGATTTTTACCAATGTCTTTTTTGTAAGAGATGTTTTCATCATTAACTCCTGGCACGTGAAATTGATATCTGTTTATTTGGGAGCATTGCTTCAGCCTTTGTTTTTGCACCCTGTGACCATCGTTCGTGGCAGGTTCTCGCCATGAATTAGGCTTTCCAGCAAAACGCCGCCCACATGGATGAACACCAACAACAATGTGAAATTGGCGAAGAATTCATGGATATCTTCCAGTGCTTCTTCCCACCATTCACCGGTGTTCGACATGAGATTGGCAAGAGGGCCGGTGTGTTCCTCGGCACCTAATAGAGCGATGCCGGTTGTGGTAGTGAGCGCCAGGCTTAGCAACAGAGCGATAATCATGGCGCCACCGGCAGGATTGTGACCGAGGTAACGGGGCGCTTTTAGAAGGACGGTATCTTTGAGGTGTTGAATGATCTTGCCGGGAGAATAAACAAAGTCAGAAAACCGGGCATGTCTGGTGCCGATGATGCCCCATATCAGACGGTAGGCCAGCAGGCCTGTGATCAGATAACCCACCCAGGTATGGAGGCTGAGAAAGTCCTCTTCCGTGACATAGGCCACCACAAAGGCGCTTACCAGCAGCCAGTGGAAGATGCGTACGGAAATGTCCCAAACCCGTGTTTGTTCTATGGCCGGTGAATGGTTAAGTTGATCTATAATGCTACTCATTTCAGTGCTCCTAAAGTGCATAAGAGTTCGTACATTTATGGCTTACAGAGAGAATTTCCCCCTACCTATATGAAGATTCTAGAAGATCAAGCTGAAATGAAACTGAGAAAGAATTTGGATCCAAATGTGTCGAGTCTTAACTCAAATTAAGGAATTGTGAGTGAATCTGGGACAACAAGGGGTCGCTCGCATACGCTCATCCCTGACCGTTAATAAGCCACTTCCATGTGGCTTACCGCTTCGCGGCAGCTTTGCTGTCCCATTTTGCTCCAGACAAAATGGTCGTGACATTCGGACATCCATCCATGCAGTCGTCTCCGCCATATAAATAAAAAAGCCCCACTGTGAGAGCGGGGCTTTTTATTCATCATATATTTTTTAATTGGTTTAGTTTTCGAACTCAAGCTCATGGGCAGTGAGTACTCCTTCTGCCCAGGTGCCTTCCACTTCTACCACAGAGCCTGCCATCAGATTATTGGCCAGCCCATCTTCAAAGCGAGCCATGGAAATATCCACAGACACCTGATCACCGATACTCGGTGCGTCACCAGCAGGAAAGTGCTCATGTCCACTTACTTGTAGCATGATGTTATCACCGACGATACTGACCACTGTGCCAGAGAGTTCGGGGTGGTCGAATTCATCATTATTACAATCAGTTTCAACATCAATAAGGATGGCATTCATGTCGGCATCAACTGGTCCCTTGATTTCGACTTCGGCACCAATAGCCAGGCAAGTTTCATAACCTTCTTTGAACCAGGCATTGGTGGTATCCACGGTAACGCTACTGCCAACCGTGTGACTGGTATGTTCTGCATCCGTGATGGTCAAGGTGAGCATATTGCCATTCATGTCGGTAATCATGCCTTTGATTTCGGCATAGTTATCACCGTGGTTCATGTCATGGTTATGGGGTGCACCTTCGATTTCCACTGCGGCCACCGTAAAGGTTGTCGCAGTAGCGCCCCAGCTACCCTTGAGTTCCACGACCATGCCTGCAGTCAATATATCTGCACTGCCGCGAGTGAAAAAGGCGCCAGAGATGTCGACTGTAAGGGTGTCGCTACCAGGGATGAAATCAGCTTTATGGACATTGATTTCCAGAATGCCGCTGTTGCTATCAAAGCTGACTACCGTACCTTCCGCTTCCTGCAGATCGTTACTGTCATCACCGTCTTCAACCTTGACCCGAATGGCCTCCAGGGTAAGGGAGCCTGAGTCGTAGTTACCATACACCTCAACTTCACCACCAACCCTTAAACTGCTTGTGTCGGTGCCCATGTTCATAGAATGTTCGTGATAAACAATGGCATCGTTATGTAATACCACCTGCACATCTACGCCGTTGTGTTCGGGGGCCATGGTGAAACTTGTAGCTCCATCGATCGAAGTTACATAACCCTCGATTTCTGCATAGGTACGGTTCAGGGTATTGGTTTGACTGGGTCCCTGGTATACCACAACAGGATTCACCATATTGGTGACGCTGTCGTAGGTGAATTGGGCCAGGTCAAAGTCCAGAGCGATACCTACGTTTTGACCGCCAGCGACATTCATTGTTCCCGTTACTGTAATGGTATGCATGGCATCTGCGGCCAGGGTATTGTCAAACAGGGCATTGGTAGTTGTGCCAGTGGCATCTACCATGTTAATACCGTTGCTGACCGTTACGTTAAAGTCTGTGTAAGTGCCAGCAGACAGGTTTTGGGTGTTGAGCAGGGCGCCAACGTTTACCAGTTGACGCAGGTTTTGTACATGACCAGTACCCGAGGCATCTTCAAACAGTGATACAGTCTGACCAGCGTTATCTGTTGTGCTTACCGAGTGAATAGTGACCCAGACTTCAGTGTAGTCCTGAGTGAGATTGTCGGTTACATAAAGTGAAACGTTGGCTGAATTTGAACTGCTTCCGGAACTGCCAGTGCATCCCGCAACAGTTAATGCGATGAAACCTGCTAATAAAACAAGAATAAATTTCATTATATTGTCTCCACAAATAGTCATTATTGCGGTTGTGAAGAAGATATTTCTTACACTTCTACCGCTTCTATCCCCACGCTTACAAACCATTTGTTATTCTTGTTATCACTAATACGAGCAAGAGATCCAAATGGTTCCGCTTATATTTTTCTTGCAGAGATACTGGGCTTGGAAACGCCCAATATCTGTATGATGACTCTAGAAGATCAAGCTGAAATGAAGCTGAAAAAGAATTTTGATCCAAATGTGTCGAGTCTTAGCTCGAATCAAGAAATTATGTTGAATATTTTGTTGGGAATTGTGAGTGAATCTGGGACAACAAGGGGTCACTCACAAACACTCATCCTTGATCGTTCGTGACATTCGGACATCCATGTCCATCACACTCCGAACGTTACTTAGCATGATTCAATGTGATCCAGAATGGCGCTAAGTGATAGGGTTTTCAGCCACTTAGATAAAAAGTCCTTGTAAATCAATATGCCCAAAGCGGGCTTGAAAACCGTTGACGGGCAACCGTCCGGGGGTTCGAATCCCAATAGACATGGGCAAGGATTGTTCCAGACAATCCTTTTGCATTCCCCACATCCCTGTGGGTTATGTGCAGGTGCCGCGA
>JAUVNZ010000316.1 GCA_030599435.1 Gammaproteobacteria bacterium
AAGAACGTAAATTAATGAAATGTTATGGAGATGCCTATCGGCAGTATTGCCGACATGTGCCGGGCTTGGTTCCGCTGCCATGGCGGTGGTTGAGTGAGGGTGAAGCTATAAAACTGATCAATATGGCCAATGATAGCCATACTATAGGCAAAAGCTCTAACTAAATTCTAAACAAAAACCCTGAGCAATAGTTCTTAGCTAAGTAATGATCAGGAAGCTTTTTTGTAGATTAAACCTGGGTTCACCAGCAACTCATTCTTTTTAACCTGATCCAGGGGACATCCTTCGTCATCACATTTAGCCAGTCGATCAAATGTGTAACGAGTTTCTTCTTCCTGGATAGTTTCATAAATGGGTTTACCGAGATGGGAACCAATGGCTCGACCGTATTGTGATTTACTCACAGCAATATCCTTTTTTAGTGTCTAAAACATGTTTTGACATGATTTTTTGGTTAGCACTTTTTGTATAAGCACGTCATACAACCACGTTATCGTCCCTGTACGTATACTCTTTAGACCCCAACATAGGCTAAATTATCCAGCTCCAGCGAGAATGAAATAATGTGAACCAGTTCGCATTACGCATTATTTATTCCACAGGTATTTTTTATATCGAGGGCGCAGGACGAATCCACACCCATGCCACAACAAAAGCACTAAACGCAAAAACTGCTGCAAGCAAGTACACGTTTTCAGGGCCTATAGTTTCCCAACCCAATCCACTGATAAAACTACCGGCCGCACCACCCGCTCCAAAACTTAGACTACTGTACAAAGCCTGCCCTCTACCTTGATGTCGTCCACTGAAATTTCGATGAATTAATTGAATAGCACAGGCATGATAAATCCCAAAACTCGCTGCATGTAATAACTGAGCAAAAATCATTACGGTTATAGTTTCTGGAAACTGACTAATCAATACCCAACGTATAACCGTTAATCCCAGGCTTGTCAGCAACAAGGCCCTCAAACCGAAACGTTGCACCCAGCGATGCATAATTAAAAACACACCTACTTCAGCAAATACACCCAGAGCCCATAGTTGGCCAATGAAAGAACGCGAATAGCCATGCCCTTCCATATAAATAGTATAAAAAGTGTAGTACGGCCCATGACTCGCCTGCATCAAGAAACACACCAACAACAATGCTGCCACCTCAGGCCGCAACAACACTTTCAACAACGGCTCATGAGCCAGCGATAAATGGCCGGACGCCCTTTCCGGAACCACAAGACTGGACAGCCACATACCTGCAAATAGAACAATAATAACAATGGGTAAAATACCCGCTCCCTGTGTATCCAATACCGGACCCAAAGCCGCCACGGCAACAATGAAACCAACAGAACCCCACAAACGTATACTGCTATATCGATGAGAGTGTTCACCAAGATAATTAAAGGTAGTGGCTTCAAACTGGGGCAGTGCCGCATTCCAGAAAAAACTGAACGCAATCATCACAAACACTAACCACCAATAGTCACTACTAAGAAACACACCGGCAAAACACACTGCAGCAAGCAAACAACCAATGCGCACAATGAGCATGCTTTTACCGGTATGGTCGGCAATCCATCCCCAGACATTGGGTGAAATAATTTTGGTGGCCATAACAATCGCCATCAAAGTACCAATATCGCGTGCTGAAAAATCCAGACTCTTTAGATAAAGCGACCAGTACGGTATCAAGGCACCGAGGGATGCAAAGTAAAAAAGATAAAAACCGGAGAGGCGCCAGTACGGAACGACCGACTGGTTTGAATCAGATGAGGGGTTTGACACTTAGTCGGCGCTGGCGGGTATAACGGGCGTACTACTCTTTACGTCGGCATTTTGCGCACGGTGACGTAGTAAATGATCCATAAGCACAATGGCCAACATGGCCTCTGCAATCGGGGTAGCACGAATGCCAACACACGGGTCATGCCGACCTTTGGTAACAACTTCCACTGGTTCGCCCTGCAGGTTCACAGTTTGGCCGGGTAACCGAATGCTGGACGTCGGTTTAAGCGCCATGCTCACCAAAATATCCTGCCCCGAAGAAATACCGCCCAGAGTACCGCCAGAATGATTACTCAGAAAACCTCCAGGGGTGATTTCATCGCGATGTTCAGTACCCTTTTGTTTCACACTTTCAAAACCGGCACCAATCTCCACAGCTTTAACAGCGTTTATGCTCATCATGGCGTGGGCGATATCGGCATCAAGTCGATCAAAGATGGGTTCGCCCAAACCTGGCATCACACCACTGGCCACCACGTTAATACGCGCACCAATAGAGTTACCTTCTTTGCGCAGAGCATCCATGTAACCTTCCAGTTCCTGTACCTTACTGGCGTCCGGACAAAAAAAGCTGTTGTTATGCACCTCATCCCAGTCCAGGGTCTCGGCAACAATGGGCCCAAGCTGTTTGAGATAACCGAGAATAACAATCCCGCATTTTTCATTAAGATATTTTTTGGCTATACCACCCGCCGCGACGCGCATCGCAGTTTCACGCGCAGAAGAACGGCCACCACCGCGGTAATCCCGGAAGCCGTATTTTTGCTGATAGGTGTAGTCCGCATGACCGGGACGGAAACGATCCATTATTTCGGAGTAATCTTTGGAACGCTGATCGGTATTGTGAATA
>JAUVNZ010000055.1 GCA_030599435.1 Gammaproteobacteria bacterium
CCTTAATTGGGAAGCGTTGGCGCATGAGAATCAGACCCTGGTGGTTTATATGGGCCTGCTAGGGGTTAAAACTTTATGTTCTAAATTAATAGAGCATGGTCTTTCAGAAAAAATGCCTATTGCTTTGGTGCAAAAGGCTACGACACGACAACAGAAAGTGTTAATTGGTACGTTGAAATCTATGCCAGATTTGGTTGATAAAACAATGATTAAACCACCTACGCTGATCATCGTAGGCGAAGTCGTCAATTTACATGAGAAACTATCGTGGTTTGGTTCTGCGGAAACGGTAGGCGAAAGTTAAAACCCCTGGTCTGATCTATTGATGATTAGAGTTTTCATCCGCAGGATTATTAATATCCAGTGCCTGCTTTATTCCAACGATGACTGAATCCAGAGCTCGGTCAAAAAGAGGAATATCCTCAACAACTGAAGCAAGTTCAAGTTCAAATTTCTCAATGAGTTGACGGAAAGTCAAATCAGCTACGACTTTGTATTTTCTATCAACAAAGGTAAATTCTTTAGTAAAGTCACATTTCCATGCCAATTTCCCACGGCTATGACTGTTGGTGTTTGGGTCTATAAATTCAATCCAGGTACCCAATGCCATTTCATTTATATTTTCTGCATATATGCTAAATAATATTTGATCATCATCTTCGGATGAGAGAGTAATATTTTCGGAGTGCGAGTTGGTTTCTTCTTCAACAAACGAAGTGTTTTCTGGGAGACTGGACAGGTCAACACCGAAGTCGTCTTCTGTTAATATATCTGACTCTTCATAGTTGATAAGAGTGTTTTTCTGGCGTGATGTTTTGGTGTTTTGTGCTGGTATAGTGTCAGGAATACCGCCACGGAGACTTGCTAAATGTAGCTCTTCCAGTTTATCAAATAAGTTCTCGCTTTTCTCTCTGTCATAATTGATCAGAGTAAAACCATCACGCAAACCATTAAGGACGCTTGGTATTACCTTTATTAATCGATTACGTTCACTGACAATTAACTTTGGTTCTACGCTCCAGATCAGATCATCAGCAACTTGTAAGGCGGTTTCCCACGCATTACTTTTAACACCGTCACGAAGGTATAAATGGATTAACACGTCCTTCCAGGCATCGAGAAGAATAGTGTTAATAAGTTTGGGAATATTATGGCCTGATACCTTATGCTGGATTGCACTGGCAGCAGTATTTTTGGCTCCTTCAAGAACATCCTCTGTCATTTTATTTGATTCCTTTTCATTTTCCATAAATGCGGTAAATTCAGTAAGAAGGCTTTCGAATATGTTGGTGTTTTCTTCAAATTCACTCTGGATGCGATCAACCACATAACCTACCATTTTAAGGGTGGCATCTTCTTCAGATCCATCTGTATCAAGCCCACTTCCGGCATAGGCTAGTTCATTAAGTAACTGACGGGCTGGATGAGATTTCATGGAGAAAAAATCATTGTCCATAATTGCAACTTTTAGTAACGGAATTTGCAGACGAACTATCTGGACTTTTAATTGGTCAGACATGCCTGGATCATCAAGAATAAAATCAAATAATCTACTAACGATATCGATGCTGTCGATATCAGCCTGTGCGATTTGTTTTCCTCCAGCCGTTCCCTGAATTTTGCCAATTTGCTTCATCACAGTTGATTTAATAATGTTGGCACTTTCCAGATTATGATTCTGGAGTAGGGCGGCCTCTGTGCTAATTTGTAACTGTGAAAGTGCAGCTACAACATCTTCTGGTGTGTATGAGAATGTTTTATTGGAACTGCTATTATCCCCAGAAATTTGATTACCTGGATCGGCCGAATCGCTTTCATCAGGTTCCCCGCGTTGTTTAGATAACAACAGTTGTAGTGAGCTAAAAACATTATCAGCTGCATTTATAAATTCTGGTGTTACATCACTACGTGATTTTGAATGAGTGCCTGGATTATCGTTATCCTGTGATTGGTCGTTCTGAGTTTTGGTGTCCGCTACGGAATTGTCAGCAGTAGTAGAATTATCAGGTTTGTAGGCAGCTGTTTGAATTCTGGGTAATACACCAGATGCAATCAGATCCGCATTTATAGCGTCATACATATCCCCGAGTTGTTGTATAACAACTTTATCGAATAATTTGTATACCACCAGGCGCACCTTGATTTCTGTATTCATACATCCCGCTGATACCAAAAATGCATTACACAGAACTTCGGGCCGTAAAGGGCTATTCTCTTTTGTTATTTCAGTTTTTTCGATGAGAAAATTCAGGCGAGCTGTAAGATCACTAAGGGCCTGACGATAGGTGTTATCTGCGGCGTTCGCCATATTGCTGATCGCCAGTGATTCTTCCAGTTGCTCATCCTCAACCAGGCTGGCTTGATCCAGTTTTTCGCTTGCCTGAGGAGTGATAACTGCCTGACTCAGGGATAGCTTAAAACCACTGTCTAATGCATTAAAGTATATTTTATGCATAAGGTCATGCTGGAGACGGATTTCTCTCATGGCATCAAAATAGAGTGTTTGCAGCTGATTATTTTCTGCTTTATCGGCAAGGTCAAACAGGCTGTTATCTATCTGTGAAAAGAACTTTGGTAATAGTTCATTCAGATAGTGTTTTGCTGTACGTTGTGCTGAAGCGACCAGCTGGGGAACAGGTATAGTAGTTTCAACGGCCGTAGGGCGCCGGCTGCTATCAAAATCAAGGATATTTTTTTGTTTAACCATGGTTGTGTAAAAACCTGCTGTATAAAAACCGTTCAATAAATACTGCTGTAATTAGGAGCTTTCTTTAATTATTAATAACAAGATGAGTCTAGCGATGGTATCGGTCGTTCGATGCGAAATGTTGTGCGGATTTGCGTGAATAGGTTCACAGATTGCTAATTTAGCCAACAAATTCCCATATTTATTTGCTTTAGATCACATTTTTTCAGGGCGAGCTGGGGCGGAAAATCCTGGTTTACGTCTAGCTAAATATGCGAGAATTCGGGTTTGTAGCAGTTTTGATAGGGCATTCCCCAATGAACAATCAACCGTATTCGTCGGCCAAATAATGCGCTTATCGTGAGGTAGAATTTTTCATGCCAACGAATAAAAAAAGTAGTGCCTTACCAGAGGCATGGATCGTGCCAATACGTCTAGGTATTTATGCGGTATTGGCTGCTTGTTCTGCATTTATCTATTTTAATGTGGGTGATCTGGTTATAACCCATTACCTGATTATTGTTTCGATTGTTGCTGTCTCTGCTATGGTTTTGCTTGATTGTCGTGTAAGCGATAATTACTGGAAGCAGGCAGCTGACCAATCTAAACCTGAAAAATTAAATGAAAATAGTGAAGGTTGAATGCAAAAATTATGAGCATGATTAATTATTTTACGATTTATTCCAGGCTGGCATTTTCCTGTATTTTTATGTTGATTGCGGTTAATTCCGTTGCCGATACTGGTACTGGCGTAGATATTGAGAGTGCTCTTGCCGCCGTCGAAAATGAAGATTATGAAAAAGCATTCAAACAATTTCAGTTACTAGCAAACGAGGGTGAAGCGGAAGCTCAGTATAACCTGGCAATGTTGTATCGATTAGGTAAGGGCGTGAAAAAGAATTATAAGTTAAGCGCCGACTGGTTCAGAAAGGCAGCCGATCAAGATGTTGTCGACGCTCAGTATTATATGGGCCATAGTTATGATGTTGGCGAAGGGGTATCTAAGAATAAAAAATACGCTTTTGTCTGGTACCGAAAAGCAGCAGAAAAGGGCCATGGATTGGCACAAATTAATTTAGGTGTACTTTATGCAAATGGCTTGGGTATTAAAGAGGATATAGAAGAGGCCTACTTATGGTTTCATGTTGCTGCTGCACAAGGTTATAAAATGGCATTTGAAAATAAGGAGATTATAGAAAAAGCTCTTGATCCTGAAGCCGTTAAGCGCTTAAAACAAAAAGGTCGAGATTATTTTCAGAAGTATGTTAAACCTTTTCAGCGCCATTCCCGATCATATCCCTTACTAAGATAAATAGTTACGATAAATGGTTATGCTAGTCCAGAATAATTTTCCGTGGGTTGAATAACGCGTAAAACTAAGCAGCAAATTGCTCAGCCAGGGTATCAAGTTCATTCGTAGACATTATCAGGTTGTTCAGAACTTCCTCGGCTTGTTCCTGGGTGAAACCAAGACTGGATAAGATGCTATCAGGTAATTCGGTAGACTCTGCATCGCCAATATCGTGACGTTTAAGCAAACGGTCAGCAATCAGAGTTAGTTTAGCGTATGCCGCATGGATGCCTCTGTAATGTTCGTTATGATGCTCTGCAACGGCTACCTGAATCTCGGTCTGGAGATTCCAGTTGCGCACTAGCCAGGTACCAATTTCCATATGGTCAGTACCTAGAATTTGGCGTTCGATATCAACTCTTGGTGTGTTTGCGTTGTTCTCAATTGCCTGCTGTAATTGCTTTGATTCAGCTTTGAAAATGTGAGCTACAAGTAAAACTCCAAAATTATGTAATAAGCCGCAGAGAAAACCGATTCCTTGAAGCGGTTGGTGCTGTCTGGGCATGATTTGTATAAGACGTTGAACAAGAGCTGCGCTATATATGCTATGTTGCCAAAATGGATATAATCCCATGGGTCCGTTGTCTGGAATGTTAAATGTTTTCCCCAGGGATAAACCCAGTGCTATATCGATGGTAGGGTTATAACCGAGAACCACTTTGATAGCATAAGATAAGGATGGAATTTCTCCCCGATAACCATATAGAGCGGATCTGGCATAGCGCATTATCTGGGCAGCAATACTGGGGTCCAACTCAATGATCTCAATTAAGTCATTGACGTTGCTGTGAGGATTAGTATTTAGACGAAGAAGGGATTGAGCAACATCCGGCATGGCCGGTAATTTTGTCGTGGACTCAATGCGATGTCGCAAATTATTTGGATTTGGAGCATCTGTGTTGTTGCTCATTTGGCACATCTCATCATTACACTATATCGTATTTTGTGCTGTTATATTTCACCAGACTTAATTTTGTCTGGGTGAGTGGCTAATAAAAGTAAACTTTGCCTTACAGCACCCCCTAAACACCTGCCGGAAATCTATCGCCTACTGTGATACCGACATTGTATATTTTTCGGTCAATTACCGTAAAACTTTACGGAAAATTTTGTAGTAAATTACAGATCTGTGGTGAGTTTGGTAATTAATTTGATAAACCAATGTGGAAAAATAATATATTTATGTTTTTAAGTATAAAAACTTTATTCGCCATTTTCCTGGTAGTCACTATTAGTGCGGGTTGCGACGGGAATAAGAGCTCTATGGCTGGTTCACAGAACCACGAAGGCATTCTGATAAGCGCTGGACCTTTTATCATGGGAAGTAATAAGGTTGATGATGAAAATAAGCAAAAAGAATATGGCCTGGTTAAACCACTTTTTCTTGATGAGCACCCAAGACAGCAAGTAGTTTTACCCGCTTTCTACATTGATAAGTACGAAGTAACTAATCGTGAATACAAATTGTTTACTAAAAAACTCAAGTACACTGAACCTTTTGAGTGGTCACAAAATGGATACAATTTGGTGATGGTGCGACTGAAAGCGACTGACCTGGAAAGTTTGCGATGGATTGTTTCTGAATATTTTAAATTAGATCGTGATACTCGTCGTATGAGTAAGCCTCAATTGTTGAAGATGATTTCTGAGAATTGGTCGATTAAAGACCGTTTACCAGTAACAGGTGTAAATTGGCAGGATGCAAATGCTTATTGCGTTTGGTTAGGTAAGAGACTACCGACTGAAATGGAGTGGGAAAAAGCGGCGCGTGGAGAACAGGGATTAGAATTCCCGTGGGGTGATAATTGGGATACTGGTCAGACAAATGTTGGTGATGATGCAGATTGGGAAGGAGGTATTGCTCCGGTAGGCTCATATCCTCAGAATAAATCTCCATATGGCATTTTTGATATGGCGGGTAATGTATGGGAGTGGGTTTCCGACTGGTATCAACCTTATCCTGGAAGTAAGTATCAATCGAAGGATTTTGGTGAAACTAACAAAGTGATACGTGGTGGCGGTGGTGGTGTCGGGCATTATTCATTGTCATTTTTCTTTCGCAGCGCTATGCGGGGTTATGCATTACCAAACGAAAAAAGTGGTGATGTGGGATTCCGTTGTGCGTGGAATTAGGGCGTGGAATTAGGGCCTGGAATTAGGGCGTGGAATTAGGGCCTGGAACTAGTGCCCGGTTTTAGAATTATTTTGGTTCTTCCTGTTCAGGCCGTAGTTTAGTAATGAAATAATCTTCAGCAATATCCGGGTCGACTGTGTTGTGTTCGGAATCTTCTAATGGGCTTTCATTGTCATTCCAGCCACGTAATCCAGTTTGTAGAGATCGGGTATTGCTAAAGCCCATTTGTTGCATAGTCAGTGCGGCAAGAGCACTTCGATTACCTGAACGACAAATGACAATAATCGTTTTCTCGCGTCCACTGGCAAGTTCTGGAACTGTTTCGTCATAACCATAGTCACAGGCAGATTCAAGAATACCGCGGGGGACATTTATTGCCTTGGGGATATGCGCCAGAGAATATTCGTATGGTTCATTGATATCGACGAGCAGGATATCTGAGTTTTGTTTTAGCTCATCCTCGAGATCCCATGGGAAGATCTCATTAATGTACTGGAGGCTGTCTGAAACAAAGTCTTTATAACTTTTCATGAGATTATCCGATTGTTGGTATTACTGCGCGTTATCAGTTAATTTTTTTCGACCCAGGCCAAGTTCTACTGCAATAACGGCAGCTTCCACTCGAGAGCGAACTTTTAGTTTTCTGAGCACAGATTTTACATGCAGTTTAACGGTGCCGTCAGTAATTCCAAGTTCTCTTGCGATAACTTTATTACTTTGACCAATGGCAAGATGTTCAAGTATCTCATGTTCTCTAGGTGTTAATTCAGAAAGAGGTGATTTGTGTTCTGGTTTTTCAGAATTACCCTGAAGTGCGCGGGCTAGTGTTCCTGCTAATTGTGGTGCTACTACTGTTTCGCCGGCGACAATCTTGTGCAAAGCTGCAACTAATTCATCAGGGTCCATATCTTTTAGTAAATATCCCTGGGCATCACTGCGAAGAGATTCAATTAAGTCGTGTTCTTCATTGCTGGTAGTTAGCATCGAAATTGGGATGGAAACTCCCGATTCACGGAGTTGTTTAAGGACTTCCAGCCCATTCATATCTGGCATGCGCATATCAAGAAGAACAACATCCGGGTTGACCTTGTTGATTAACTCAAGCCCTTCCTGGCCAGTGCTGGCAGCCCCTACAACCTGAATATCACTCCGTTCAAGCAGGTTTTTTAATCCAAGCCTGAATAAAGTGTGATCATCTATGAGTAATACTTTCATGAGTTAAATAGTACAGTCTTTTAAGGCAGGTGTCGGCACTATTGATCAAACATTTCTGTGTGTGCGTTAATATCATGTAAATCCAGTTCGATTCTCGTGCCTTCTCCGGGGTCACTTTCTATGCTGAGTTTGGCACCGATACGTTGGGCTCGCTCTTTCATTATTGTAAGGCCGACATGCTCCCCGGGTTTTGATTCGGTAAAGTCCTGTCCAATGCCCATACCATCATCTTCGATCAGAACATGAAAAGGTTTTTCTTTTGTGCATCGCATTAATATGCGTACGTTATTCGCATCACTATGTTTGCGAATATTAGTCAGTGACTCCTGGATAATATGAAGCAGGTGGACTTCCAGAATAGGTGGTAACTTTAGATCTGGACACTCATTCTGGAAAAATACCTGTATATTGCTTTCGGATTTAAAACGATTAACGAGTTCTTCTGTAGCAGGGATGAGGCCGCGATCATCCATTTTGATACGAAAGTGTGCGAGTAGTTCTCGAAGTTCGAAATTAGCCTCATCCAGACCAAGTTTTATTTGTTCTACTTCATTTCCTGCATCATCTTTTACTGTTTTATTACGCTGTTGCAGGGTTTTTTGTAGCATGCTTACACGAAATCTGAGACTTGCAAGCGTTTGGGCGAGTGAGTCATGGAGCTCATGGGCAAGCATGGCTCGTTCTTGCATGATAGAAACACGTTTGGACTCATCTTCCCAGCGTGACTTTTCAATGGCCATACTAAGGTGTTGCCCTATATTAGTAAGAATATCCTTGATGTCTTCGCGTTCTGATAGCCCAAGTTTTTCAACAAAAAGGTTATAGATTCCAAGAGTATTGTTCTGGTATCGAAGTGGGATGGCAATATTTTCCATTTTATCGCCAGCAAATAACATACTGTCTAACTGATTTTGACAGTTTTCAAAAGTATTCTTGCAGAGAATCATGTTTTCCGAAAATTCCTGTGCACACAAGCAGTGTTCGATTGGTACCAGGCGGATTTTATCGGCAAGCTCATTATCAATGCCCACACTGCCAACCAGACGCATTTGATTATC
>JAUVNZ010000375.1 GCA_030599435.1 Gammaproteobacteria bacterium
ACAATGACACCATCATTTTTGATTTCCAGTTCCCCGTCTTCCAGGTTTATCGTAACGTTCTCTTCGTCGATTTGTTTAACGGTGGTTTTGAGTTGGAGGTTAAGGCTACCAGCCCCAGCTCTTTCGTCCACCTGGGCGACAATTTTGGGGTTAGCTTTGGCAAAGGAGCCACTTCGGTATGACAGTGTCACTGTAGTGCCGGGTTCGTCAGCAAGGGCAATAGCAGCTTCGAGGGCACTGTTTCCTCCACCGACAATCAGCACGTGTTGATTGCAATACTGTGCAGGGTCTGCCAGGCGGTACACTACTTTTGTTTGTTCTTCTCCTGGTACGCCAAGTTTTCTTGGTGTACCTCGACGTCCTATGCTTAATAATACCGCTTTGGTGTGATATTCGGCAGTTGGTGTTTTCACCATAAACCCATCATTGGTTTTATCAATAGAGTTCATGGGCTCCTGATAGTTAATCTTGATGCCTGTACGTTGTTCAGTTTTTTTCCAGAAGTCTATCAGTGTCTCTTTGGTGGTTTCGGAAAATTTTACCTGGCCAACAATAGGAAGCTGCACTGGTCTCGTCATAACGATTTTACCACGTGGAAAGTGGGCGACTGTGCCACCCAATTCTTCTTGTTCAAGTGTCACGTAGCGTAACTTGTGTTCGTGGGCGGAGAGCGTTGCTGAAAATCCAGCCGGTCCGGCGCCAATAGTAACAACATCGTATGGGACATCGGATGAAGCTTCTTTTACAAGCTCACGTACGCTGTCCATTGCCTGGCGGCCCTGTTCAATAGCGTTGCAAATTAATCCCATTCCACCTAGCTCACCAGCAATGAATAAACCTGGGACATTGGTTTCGAAATTCGAATTGAGCATGGGAATGTCGATGCCGCGTTTTTCGTTACCTAATACCAGCATGATGGCATCAGTTGGGCATGCTGTTTTACAGGCCCCGTGGCCGATACAGTGGCTGGGGTTAATTAGCTGAGCTTTTTCACGAATGACACCAATAACATTGCCTTCCGGGCAGGCATCCACACAGGTAGAGCAACCCAGGCAAGCATTTTGATCAATAACGGGATGCAGTGAAACAGGTGGCTCACTAAGGCCGGCTTCTTTTTGTGTCAGTACGAAGGCCCGGTTTCGTATATCTCGCCTAGATTTAACTGTTTTGTAGATATATGCGGCAAGGCCAATGGGGATCAGAAATGCCAGGATTTTGTAGGCGTCTTCGGCACCTATCACGGCCAGGAAATATAGTAGATCTGAGTAAAATCCGGACTGTTGTTCCATTGTCCCCTCTTTGGCTTTACTGGTCTCAGGTTAGTATTTAGCAAGTTTACCTAACTGAGCCACCAGTAGTTAGCCTTCATCCCTGCATTTCTAGTGATAAATTGGTATCAGCCTGTGACAGGCCTGTAACAGTAAGTCAACCAATATCAACTACTTGAAAGCTAACCATATCGTTGGTTCAAGATAAATTCAATAACTCATCGCTATATGTAATAAAAATCACACAATAGAGTCATTTTAATTCTCAGACTGAGATATATAGCACCTACTGATTAAAGATAATGTTGATGAAAGATGTGGGCCAGGCGAGGGCTGTGAGAAGCCCTGTTATGGAGTGTATACTGTTAGCCTATATGGTTTTTGCGCGTATCCTGTTGATCGCATTGAAAAATAGATGTTATAAATAAATGAAGTAACAGTTTGTTGGAACGTTTATAGTTATTGGTCGTCTATGAAAGCAGATGTCGTTGGGTATGGTTGAAACAAGCGCCTGGCGTATATTAGGGATGTAGAGTGGTTCCCGGGTACTGTTTTAAGCAACAGTCAAGTACAAGGATCAGTTAAGGAGCTGTAAAGTATTGTGAGTCAGCAATCTTTCATCAGTTGGATACGGCAACCAGCCAGCATTATTCTCATTATCACTTTATTGATAATGTTTTTAATGATGACTGATCAGACGCGACAGCAAAAAAATACAAGTTCTGATAAGGCGGC
>JAUVNZ010000280.1 GCA_030599435.1 Gammaproteobacteria bacterium
CAATAGAATTGGGGTTAGCACACTAGCTGCCATGTCAGTGCCAGAACAGGATCTGGAATGTGTCGCACGTATTATCAGCGCGTTCCCGGAAGTGAACCATAATTATGAACGCGAACACGAATACAACCTCTGGTTTGTGGTTACGGCATCCAGTGAAGAACATCTGGATATCGTACTGAATGAAATCGAACAACATGCCGAGTACCCACTGATGTCACTCCCCATGCTGGATGATTACTTTATCGATCTAGCCTTTAAACTTAAATGGGCCAACTAAGATGGACTCAGCAGAATTGAACAAAAATGTAGTCCATATATCAGCTGAAGACAGAGCTTTGATCAAGGCTGTTGAACGTGGCCTGCCGATAGTCAGCCGTCCTTATGCCGAAATTGCAAAACAACTGGACAGTACCGAGCAGGATGTCATCATACGCCTGCAGCGCCTGTTCGATAACGGCGCCATTAAACGTTATGGCGTTGTAGTACGCCACAAGGAACTCGGTTATACCGCCAACGGCATGGTGGTATGGGACGTGCCGGACAATAGAGTTGAAGAACTCGGTATCTGTATCGGCAAATATGACTGTGTCACACTCAGCTACCGCCGCCCTCGCCGTTTACCCGAGTGGCCATACAACCTGTTTACCATGGTGCATGGCAGCAATAGAGAAGAAGTCACAAAAAAGGTCGAAGAAATTGCTTTGAGCTGCGGATTACCAGACATAAACCATACCATCCTGTTCAGCACACGACGTTTCAAACAACGTGGCGCAAGTTATACTTCCGGCAAAAAAAGCAGCACTTCTGACTGCAGAAAATCAATAACAGCCACTGCCAGATTACGCCTGGTAAAAACCAGCCAGAAGCATATAAAAATATAATGAGTCTTACCGATCTTGAGCGTGACTTTATCAATCACTATCAGGGAAATTTTCCTCTGCAGGAACGCCCCTTTAAGTCCATTGCAACACAGCTCAACTGCTCTGAAGACAAATTAATCGAAACCGTTAGCAGTCTGAAAAAACAAAAACTGCTTACACGGTTCGGACCACTATATGATGCAACACGCCTCGGTGGCGGTTTAACACTGGCCGCCCTGTCTGTACCTGAAGACAGGTACGAAATCATCACCGGGCTGGTTAATGCCTATGCGGAAGTTGCACACAACTACCGTCGTGATCATGAACTCAATATGTGGTTTGTATTAGCCACAGAAACACCGCAGGAAATTGACCGGGTTCTGCATTCCATCGAACAAAGCACAAAACTCAAGGTATATAACTTTCCAAAACAACGCGAGTTTTATATCGGCTTATGGCTGCATTTATCAGGCGATGGTAAACATACTACGGTACCCGTACCCGGTAAAACAGATTGGCAAACAGAGCCTCAGACAAACAAAACCAGGCTTGATGATACCGACAGAAAGCTGATCAGCGTCACCCAGAAAGGTTTTTCTATAGAACACTCTCCATATCAAAAAATTGCAAATGATCTTGGTTTAACACAGGATGAAGTTATACAGCGACTGCAACACATGTTATCTTGCGGTATTATTCGCCGTATTGGTGCGGTGCCCAATCACTATAAACTTGGCCTGACTGCAAATGGCATGACTGTGTGGGATATCGATGAAAATAAAATTATCGAAATGGGAAACAAAATCGGCCAGCTGGACTTTGTCAGCCACTGCTACCAGCGTCCACGCCACCTGCCCCTATGGCGCTACAACCTGTTTGCTATGGTGCATGGTTTTAATAAAGATGAGGTTAATGAAAAAGTAAAACAGATTGAAGCTCTGTTAGGCAATAACTGCAAGGCACATGAGACACTGTTCAGTTCTGCCATCCTGAAAAAAACCGGTTTTCGGCTTGCCGCATAAGCCATTAAGAACAAAGACTATGTTTCGATTAAGCCAATATTTGCATGCCCTGAAAGCCGATCCACAGAACAAACCGACAAGACCTGTTGGCTCTGCTGTGTCTAAACCGACAGGACCTGTGGTTATCTGGAATTTAATACGACGCTGCAATTTAACCTGCAAACATTGTTATGCCACCTCGGCTGATAAAGATTTTCCCGGTGAGCTGAACACCGATAAAGTTTTTGATGTAATGGACGATCTAAAAGATTTTGGTGTACCGGTGCTTATTTTATCCGGCGGCGAACCACTGATGCGCCCTGATATTTTCGAGATATCACATCACGCCAAAGACATGGGTTTTTATGTTGGCCTTTCTTCCAATGGCACGTTGATCAATGAAGATAATATCAAAGACATTGTTGATGTCGGTTATAACTATGTAGGCATCAGCATTGATGGCATGCGGGAAACACACGATAAATTCCGTCGCAAGCAAGGCTCATTCGATGAAGCCTTACGCGGTATACGGTTATGTCGTGAAGCCGGTATTAAAGTTGGCCTGCGTTTTACCCTGACACAGGACAACAAACAGGACTTACCTGCTTTGCTTCAATTGATGAATAATGAAGGAGTTGACAAGTTCTACCTGTCACATCTGAACTATGCTGGTCGCGGAAATAAAAACCGTGGTGATGATTTACACCACCAAATGACACGTGCAGCCATGGATCTGTTATTTCAGACATGCTGGAACGATATTATAAGCGGAAAACGTCGTGAATTTGTTACCGGAAATAATGATGCCGATGGTGTATACCTGTTGTTATGGATACGAGAAAATCTTCCGCAATATGCAAACAAAATCGAAACTATGTTAAACAACTGGGGAGGTAATGCCTCAGGTGTAAATATTTCCAATATCGATAATATCGGTAATGTACACCCGGATACCATGTGGTGGGATTACACCATAGGCAATGTCAAAGAACGTAAGTTCTCGGATATCTGGATGGACACTTCTGATCCCTTAATGGCGGGCCTCAAACTTAAATCCCGCCCGGTCGAAGGACGCTGCGCCAGTTGTCAGTACATCAACATCTGTGG
>JAUVNZ010000053.1 GCA_030599435.1 Gammaproteobacteria bacterium
CGAGTAATCATGTATAAGGTAGGCGAAGTGTATGCCCCTCCATTCAAATCACCACCCCAGAGCCATACCTACAATAACGGCAACTTTTTCTTTGAAAATTTAACTCCAGGAAAATATTATCTGGCAAGTTTTATGTCTGGCAATGTCGCTTTTTATTTTAATTACCGCGGCCTGGAAGACGAAGAGTTTTTAAAAAATGTCGCAATCGACATTAAACCGGGAACGGTCAATTACATGGGAAGCTATGAGGTAACAGGAATTGAGCGAAATTTCTTCAAAAGCGACACCTTTGACATCAAACGCAGTAAAAAACCCGGTAGAAATACAATACTCAAACATCTAAAAGAGGCTGCCAAAGGTACAGGCTGGGATAAACGTTTTGCGAGTAAAATAAAATAACAGGAAATCAGTCTATCCTCCTGTAATTACAACCACTGCACCAGATAATAAATAAGCCGCCCCTCAGAAGATTTAGAGGGGCCAACAACTATCGCAGGGAAGCGTTTGTTATCTTTATCACTCTGCTCGACTGCCTCCTGTTCTGACTCCACAACATCTACACAGCCAGAAGGAAAACGATTCCGACTTCGTTTGGGTACATAAACCACAGCATATCGTTCAGCTGAAATTTTTGTCTCTGGGTCTGGTGGGACAAATCCGCGCATTGGGCTTAAAATCCATCTGCTATGAAATTTATTCGACTTCTAATTTTGTTAACATCACTGGTTGCTGCTTCCAGCATGGCACAGATCGTACCGTTAGATAAATGGGGCGCTGGGATATATGTCGATCAGGATCTCACCGTGCCCTTCCTTAATGAAGACCGCGATTACACCATGGGGATTGCTGCAGAGTTCTTCTGGCAAGACAAAAAAACTGGCCTCTATCCACTGGACGGTTATGTAAAACGTTTGGGCCAGTGGTTAGGCCTACACGATCAGCAGGATGAAATTGTACGCAGTTTTATGCTCGGCTCTGTTACCTATACGCCAGATAATCTTTCCGACCCAAACCCGATAGTTGATGATCGACCTTATGCTTCACTCATTTACCTCAGCAATAAACGCGTACGTGCCAACAAAAACAACGCGGTCGGCATCGAATTCCAACTTGGCCTGCTAGGTACCGCGTTATCGGGCAACATTCAAACAGCCCTGCATGGCTTCTGGCGAGATACCACTGGTGACACAGAGCCTGTCGACCCTGAGGGGTGGGAACATCAGATATCACAGGGTGGTGAACCCACCTTTCGAGTTCGAGTGAACAATTCACAATTACTGCTCGAAGATTATGGGTTCTGGGATATTGCTGGCTCGGGAGGTTTGGCGCTTGGCTACCAAACTAATATTAATCTGGGTATTGCCGCTCGCCTCGGTAAAATAGCCAGTCCTTCGTGGACTCTACCCTTTGATCCAATCAATCGCGGTAACTTTCTACCCTCACTCGCTGGTAATGAATGGTATGGCTGGGTTGTCTATCGTTTGCGATTGGTGGGTTATGACGCACTGCTGCAGGGCCAGTTCAGAGATAGCGATGTATCATTTGAATGGGATGAAATAGAACATATCTTGCATGAAGGTGGCCTCGGTTTTACTTTCACAATCCAACCCTTGCAATTCACCCTGGCCATTAATGGTAAATCCCCTGAGCTGAAAAATGGTCAGGATCATCGCAATCATTTCTGGGGAGGCATGTATGTTTTATATCGTTTTTAAGAGTACCAATATAAGTTGTCATTGTTGTTCCATCACCTGTTGTGCTTAACTGTTTGACACTTGCCTATTTATCTCAACAATTCTGATAATTACCAACCCCATCCATGAATTCCCGAACTAACGAAGACAACATTCAACTGGCATCAACACTGATGGGGATTCTGGATAGCTGGGGTGTGAGTAATGCGGATAAAATCACCCTGCTGGCTTTACCGGCCAAAACCAAACCACGTGCTCTCCAACGATATCAGCAAGGCACACCACTGCCTGACAACGAGGCCGTACAGGAACGGGTTGGCCACCTGTTAGGCATTGCCAGGGCCCTTAGACTTGCATACCCACGCAATATGCAGGGAGGGGAACTTTGGTTAAATCGGCCCTGTAACCACTTTAATGGGCGTGTCCCCATGGCCATAATGACCCAGGAAGGCCTGACCGGAATTACGACCGTCAGAATGCATATTGACTGCTCCTATGACTGGTTTGTTGATGAACAAACATCCCGATCTAATCCAGATAAATAATCGATAAGCGCTGCCCTCATTGGCAATTTTGATACCCCTGCACCTGATTTTTATGGCTTTTTCTACTACATATAACTAAAGAAATTACTTCCATATCCGATACATATAAGCGAATACTTATAAACTTACCGGGCACTGATTGAAGTCAGGTTAACCCTTAATTTGAACGGAGCATCTCATGCGCAAAATCACCACCCTATTAATAGCTGTCATCTGCCTAGTCAGTTTTGCTGATGCTATTGCGGCATCAAAAGAAGGGTTCCCCGGACGCAAGAAATATCCCAAGATCCCTTATATCGAACTGGCAGACCTGTCTAAACAGTTCAAAGATGTTGTCATTGTCGATGCCAGATCCATTCTGGAGTTTGAAACCCTCCATGTAACGGGCTCAGTTAACATCCCCGTTGCGAAAAAATCCTTTGAGGCAAAAGTTGCCAAATTACGTGCTGGCACAACCAAGCCTATCGTCTTTTACTGTAATGGCCGCACCTGTATGAAGTCTTTTAAAGCCACCAAAAAGGCAATGGAACATGGCGTTAAAAACGTATTCTCTTTCGACGCCGGTATTTTTGAGTGGACAAAAGCAAATCCCAAACTGGCTGTGTTACTGGGAAAATCCCCTGTTAACCTTGCTCACCTGATTCCTAAAAAGGTATTCAAAAAACGTTTCCTTCACCCTGACAAGTTTAGCGATCAGGCAACTTCCCCTGGTAAGAAAACACTAATTCTGGACGTGCGAGACAAGTATCAACGCGCAGGCATTGGCTTCTATCCAGGCAAAGAGCGTTGGGCCAGCCTTGATGAGAAGAAAAAATTACGTAAGTACATCAAAAAAGCCATGGACCAAAATCGAACTTTGATGATTTATGATGAAGTCGGCAAGCAGGTTCGCTGGTTACAGTACGAGCTTGAGAAAGCTGGCGCCAAGGATTATTACTTTATGGCCAAGGGTGCACGCGGCTACTTCAAAGCACTGGACGCCTGGGGTAAAAAGTAAAAATCCCTTAGTTAAACCAGAAACTATCTAAAAGGGCGTGTTGGCATAATTGCTGATACGCTTTTTTTTTGGCCATGGATGGCCTTATGCCGTGAAGCACATGGATGTGTGGGAACGGCTTTGCACACGATTGCAGGGGCAGATAATTGCTCCTGCATTATCTGCATTTCCCACATCCAAATGGGTCATGTAGGAGGTGGAGCGAAGCATTAGGGCAGGACGCCCGTAAGTAGAGCAACGCAGGAGCAGTTGTCGAGGAAGCCAGAACCGAGGGAAGATCTTATGCCGTGGAGCACGCAACCGCCATGGATAATAGGAGCCAGCTGCATTTCCATTCAATACCTTTTAAAAATGAAGCTACCGGGCTAGAATCCCCGGATAGTGTAAATAAACATCATTTTCGATGCGGAAGGATACGATGACAGATTCGAAAGAAAATCGACAATACACACGGTTGCCGCTAGATATCATGGTTGAACTTCATCTCAAGGATGGCGCTCGACTCTATGGAGAAACCGCCGATGTCAGCCTGGATGGCGCTTTTATCAATCTCACACCACCATCCAGTATTGAAATAGGTCAAAAATGCCGCCTGGAATTAATTATTAAATCTGAAGAGGGCTGGGTGCGCGTTGAATTTGACAGTGTGATCGCCCACTCAAAAAATGAAGGAATTGGTATCCGTTTTGAAGCAGCTAATGCCGCACATCATGAGTCATTTCTGAAGCTATTTATTGAAGGAGATCATGATATCGACAAACTACTCGAAGAACTATCACGGCATCCACGGTCAGAATTCCATTTCACAGAGACCTAAACCAGAGCCCCAAACTAGTAGCTGCCAGCTAATAGCAGCCACCTATTAAGTAAGGCCTAATTCCTATTTATTATAAAAAGAGCTGTTTTGTTTCCAGGATTTGCTCTTCAGCCGCATCCAGTATTTTCATACCAAGCTCCCGTGTGAGATTGCCACCAGCAAGCTTTGTAAAAGCTGGTACATCATCAAGGTCGGGGAGATTTCCCATTTTTGATGACCCAATGAAACTTAGCAGCTGGGCAGCCACCACTACATCGCAATAATCTGGCTTGTCCCCGCTATCACGTGTCCATTCTTCTGCCCCAAAAGCGGCTTCAACAAGAGCCTCCGGAAATTGCCACTCGCGTAGGATTACAGCTCCAATTTCAGCCTTAAGCTGCTTAACAACGCCGTCCAGCGCCTCACTATCTACGATCAAATCAGGGTAACTTTCTGCATAGGTAAGGATTACCAGTTCACCAATATCGTGTAACAAGCCCGCCAATAAAGCCTCTTCGGCATCAAGCCCCGGTGAGGCCTGGGCCAAGGCCATACTAATAGATGCAATCTCTACGCTGTGGTGCCACAAATCACGTGCACGCTCATTGAGCAAATCGGTGTGTATTTTTTCATGAAACAAATTACGCAAAACAAAACTGACCACCAGATGTTTGGTGGTATTCAATCCCAGGCGCGAAATGGCACGCGCGCAAGTATCGACTGCTGGCTGGCCGTGGTACAGGGCCCCATTGGCGGATTTAATCAGTTTTGCGCTTATTGCGGGGTCAGTATTGAGTGCCTTGGCTAATTGAGTAACAGGGATATCAGCATCTTCCACCAGGTTACGAATCTTTAAAGCAACTTCCGGCATGCTGGGCACCACCAGCTGATCATTGATCAAATCGTCATAAATTTCGATATAAAGTGGGTTATCCGTCATAGTCACATGGCTTTGTTTAGTGTTTGCTGCCTTATAGATGGTGTGTTTTTGCTCGTAAGATTATTTATAAGAAAAAGCGGCGACAACCCCACAAACTTTAACAGCCGCGATACTTTCACTTTCCTGAAACCATGGCTTAAACCAGACAACTAGCAGACATTAGCCATAAAAGGCCACAAGTTACGCTATAACCACTATTATTTTATGGGTACATTAGTTTATTTAATTACTAGCTCATAGTGTTAACTGATACCGTTATTGAGTTGGGCACATAACAATAATCAATAGCCTGCCGAGGAAACCGTTCATGGGGAGGAAGAAAACCTGAAATGACCAGAATCCACTATTTGCCTCCCTATAGGTAGATACTGGACAGTATTTGTTTACTCAAATCCTGGCTTATTACAGGTTTATTGTCAGTCCGGAGTGGTTTTCTGCTAGCGTCGAGTCCCGGCGCACTTCAAAAGCCCGCTTAACGCGGGCTTTTTTGATGCCATTTTCTATTCGGTTTATCTTCTATGTGCGCCGAAATACTGGCGATCAGTATTTCATGCTACAGTCCTACCAGAGTTCATATTAGCCACTAAAACTGGTGCTGCCACTAACTTTAAATAGTCACTTTTTAAATATTCTCTTTTTACATAGTCGCTCTTTACGTAGCCACTACAGGAAAAATTACCATGCTGGTCCTTGCTAATCACTGCCCTAAACACAGTCAAAAAATAGTCACAGGCATAGTCTTTTGTTTGCTACTTATTACACTGGGCGCCTGTGCCACAACCTATGACAAAATGGATAAATTGAACATGACACTCAGAGCTTATGAAAAGGCTCTACGTTGGGCAAAATTTGATACGGCTTACTCTTTTCATAAGTGGGATGCTAACGAACAACCCAGTCTCCCCAAACACCTGAAAGATATACGCCTTACCAATTATAGCGTTAGCAATCAAAGCTTTGATGAAGACTCAATGACAGCCAAACAAACAGTGACAATGCGCTTTTACAATCAAAATAATTTACGAGAACGCTCTCTGGAAACTAAACAACGTTGGAAATATTTTCCTGATAAAAAACGTTGGTACCTGATGAGCGAACCACCCACTTTCCAATGATTTTCCAGATATTTTATTCTTAAGTTATGCCTGTGTTCACCCTGTCTTCACATAGCCAAATGCTACTAAAACATACAATTAAACGAACCTGTTTAACATTGTCAGGAATAATACTCTTAACTCCAGCACTCTGGGCTGGCCCTTTGCACGATGCATCTGAAACAAATAATACAACACTAATATAAACACTCATTGAAGAAGGTAAGGACATTAGTGAGGTTGATGCTCATGGCGTCTGGCCACTGCTTGCGGCTGCCAGTAGTGGCAGCGTGGAATCCGTCGAACTTTTACTTGAGCTGGGAGCTGCCCCGGATCAGGCTGATCAATATGCTTTTACCGCCCTACATGAAGCTGCCAGCGTGGGGTATCGCGATATAGTAGATATTCTGATTGGTGCAAAAGCTGATATGAATGCTCGGGATGTAAATGGTTTCACCCCTTTAGGATACGCCATGCGCTTGGGAAATGCGGATACCGTTGAACTTTTAACGAGTATGGGTGCCCGGCAATAACCAGCCTCATAAAATCTACTAAAGCTCAACTCGTATCAATGTGGTGCTTTTTCGCTAGACGATCCAAATATTCTCGATACCGCAAATCCTACTGCAAAATAATTATTTATCTCCACCAATGGACTGTCTTAAAACACATCGCCATTTAGTTTGTCATACCGCGCAAATGCACCCATAAACCAGTGCCTGGAATTCATCACCAGCGTTAATGTAGCACGTGAACCACTGTAACCCCCATCTGGCTGATATTGCGGCCTTTGTGCCGTAACAAATTCCACAGGCACTTTGTAAAAATATTCATGGTACTTACGTGTGGCGTAAAGAGGCCCCAACGCCAGGCTTATCCGCCAATGAGAACGTGTTGCACCTTTCCGGTAAGACAAATCAACGTAGGGGGAAAAAACCCAGCCTTGCTGGGCAAGCAGTGGGTCACCTACTGAGATAGCTGCTCGCACGGGCAATCTTAACCACACACTAGCCTCACCCTTATGCCGGTCACCATTACGTGTTAATGAAATGTCCAGGGTTGGGCCAAATTCACCCACTGGATCCAGATCTGGCATGCCGGCACGGGCGCTATCACTATCTTCCGGAACAGGAAGGTTACCGGCAATGCTCAAATCCAGATGAATACGATCACTTTCAAAAAGACGGCCTCGCATACCTTCCTCATCCATACGCACAGCCTCGCCCCGGTAGGCAATAAAAGGGACAGGTAACAGATAATTTTTATGGCCCTTAGCACCACGATAGGCCGGCACATTAAGCATCCCAGCACCCAGCCCCCATTCCCATTTGGGTAAGTGGTATGCCTCCACGGGCGCAGAAAGCAGTAAAAACATCGCCCAGACGAGCACAGTACACAGCCCACTACGGCTAGAAAAACTATTATGATCCATTAAACCTCGACAAAAATCTTCACCCTTCATCCTGTTCTAACTTAAACCATGCTCCATAATAACGGTGATTTTTATTCACAGCCATTCCTTATGCGTAGCACTCGACTCATGAGCAGGAATCGGGGAAAATGGCTGACGTATTCACCAACCACTGAAAATTAACAGAATAAATAACCATGACGACCCGTTACCAAACCGATGACCTTCGCATAGGCGAAATTAAAGAGGTTATCGCACCCGCTGAGGTGCTCAAATCACACCCCATTACTGATGCAGCATCAGAAACGGTTGCCAAAACACGCCAGTCCGTACATGACATACTGACCGGCAAGGATGACCGCTTATTGGTAATTATTGGTCCCTGCTCTATCCACGACCCAAAAGCTGCGCTGGAATACGCCAATAAATTAAAAGTCCTACGCGATGAGCTCGCCGATGATTTACTCATCGTCATGCGAGTCTATTTTGAAAAACCACGTACCACTGTGGGCTGGAAAGGATTAATTAATGACCCACACCTTAATGGCAGTTTTGAAATTAATGAAGGATTAAATCTGGCTCGTCAATTATTGTTAGATATCAATAATATGGGTATACCAGCGGGCACAGAATATCTTGATTTAATTACACCACAATATGTGTCCGACCTTATCAGCTGGGGTGCTATTGGTGCTCGCACTACTGAGAGTCAGGCTCATCGTGAGCTAGCCTCTGGTTTATCCTGCCCGGTGGGATTTAAAAATGGCACTAATGGCAACTTGAAAATTGCTATCGATGCAGTGCATGCAGCCAGTCAACCACACTATTTCTTATCTCTCACAAAAGCAGGGCGGTCGGCTATTTTCTCCACCCGTGGTAATGAGGACTGCCATATTATTTTACGCGGTGGCCAAACACCTAACTACGATGCTGCCAGTGTGAAAATTGCATCTCAAGAAATGGAAGCTGCTGGCCTGCCTGCAAGACTAATGATTGACTTCAGCCACGCTAATAGTGATA
>JAUVNZ010000303.1 GCA_030599435.1 Gammaproteobacteria bacterium
GCAGTGTTCGATTGGTACCAGGCGGATTTTATCGGCAAGCTCATTATCAATTCCCACACTGCCAACCAGACGCATTTGATTATCATCAGTTACGAGTCGAACTGTTCCGGAGTGTGCATAAACAATTTCGGTGAGGGTGTTTAGAAACGCAACGAGTAATTCATCAATATTTCTGACAGAATTACTGTGTGTGGCGACATCATAAAGAATCTCTAGCGATCGAGTTTTACGCTGCAGTGTAATGGTTTGGCGGTCAACTCGCTCATCCATTTCACGTGTCAATGAACGTAAGGAGTCTCCAAGTTCATTTATATCACCTGCTAGTTCAGATAAATCACCATATGTTTCTCGTTGAATGATCCGAGCTGTGAAGTCACCGCTACGCATACGTTGCGCCCATTCGTGAAGCTGTGTTAACGGTGCGAAAATACGAGACTTTACATGTTGTGTTACGGTAATAATGAGAAACAGACAGATAAGAGAAAGAAGTACTTGCAGAATAAAAATAGTTTTACTTGATTCAGGAAATAGTTGTTGCGCATAAGAGAGCGCAAGCACTAAAAGTACGGCGATAACCATACCTGTTATGGAGCTGTATACCCCCTGAATAAGTTGAGCACCAAAAATATTCAGTGTTTTAGGCGTGACGGTGTGATTATTCCCATTATCAGGAGGTAATTTTACATCTGCATTTTTATTCTGAGATTCACTCACATGGGTTACTCAGGTTATTTAGATAATATTGACGTTCTAGTTTTCCTTAGTGCCAGATTCTTCCGTGGGTGGTTTGTAATTCGGGTCATTTGGGTTGAGAAAAATAAAGTGGAATTGTCCTTCTTCTATTTCAACAAAATCTACTTGTGCGCCGTGTAGTAGTTCTTCGTTATCAGGTGAAATTAATATCGTAATACCATCACAGTCGAACTTGATGTCATCATCTTTAGGTTCATCAAAGCCTATACCATAATCTACAGATTCATCTGCCGTCATGCGTGCCGCAATGCGAAGCCCCATATGGCTATTTCCAGATTCTTTCGCCGATTTCTTGATTTGTTCCATGGCGGAAGGAGTAAAACTTAAAGTATTCATGTTTAGTAGGCTCTATTTTGTGAACGTTTATAAATTGGCTTTAATATTTCTGACATGTTGCACGAATCGGTTTACCCAGTGATTATTTTGAACATCACGCAGGTGAGTATAACAGGCAAATACATTTCGGTAGATAATGCCGTCATGTTGGCCGTTTAAGCCATGTCCTCTTTTTACCTCATAGGCATATTGTAATTCTGGGTCGATATTTTCTAATGACGAATAATGAAATTCATGTGCATTAATAATTTTATCCGCCATCTTATCAGGCCAGGGGGCCTTGTCGGTTTCGGCCAGTTTAACGTAACCACGCCCCTGTGGCCGTTTATGCATGAGGGTATCTGCTGGTATTGCGCCGACCATTTCACATTGTTTGTCTTGCCAGTTTAAGCTTCGTGTCAGGTACATGAGACCTCCACACTCGGCATAAACCGGCAAATCCAACTCTATAGCATTACGGATGGCTGTTCTTAACGACGCGTTGGACTCAAGAGCTTGCATCTGAGTTTCAGGAAAGCCACCACCGATGAATAGCCCGTCAATATCGGGTAATTGCGTGTCGGTGAGTGTGTTTATTGGAATGAGTTCAGCGCCGGCTTGTTTGAAGGCTTCAACATCATCAGCATAATAAAAACCAAAGGCAGCATCCTGGGCGATGCCAATACGGATATCCTGCTTATTTTTCTTACTTGATGACGGTTGATATTCCGGTTTAGCGGTAGTGTTTGCTATCTGCTGCAATTGGGGAAGGTCAACCTGATCGTTAATAATGTTAGCAACTGATTGAATTTGATGCTCGACGGATGCCAGTTCGTTACTGGGTACCAACCCAAGATGTCGTTCCTGGATATTCAAATCAGCATTGCGATGAACGGCGCCAACCACTGGGACATCGGTGTAGTGTTCTATTACGGCACGTAACTTGGATTCATGTCGGCTGCCGCCGAGTTGATTGAGGATCACACCAGCAATATTGATATCTGGTTCAAATGCCTGATAACCCAAAATAAGTGGAGCAATACCGCGCGTCATGCCTTGTGCATCGATTACAAGAATGACAGGCGAGCCAAGTGTTGTTGCCAACGCTGCATTACTATTGCTGCCATCTAAATCCAGACCATCGTATAAGCCCTTATTGCCTTCAATAATACTGATGTCGGCATCATGACTACGTTGTGCAAAAGAGTTAGTTATTTCTTCATGCGTCTGGGTATGGAAGTCCAGGTTATAACAGGGGCGTCCTGCAGCTCGCGATAACCACATGGGGTCGATGTAGTCCGGGCCTTTTTTAAAAGGCTGGACACTAAGCCCCAGATTCTTGAAGGCAGCACAGAGCCCGATACTGAGCGTGGTTTTGCCCGAGGACTTGTGGGCAGCAGAAATAAAAAGATGAGCCATAGTGTTTGTTATTAAAAAATTAGCAGGCTGTTGAATGATTATCGGGCGAGTGCGAGGCAAGGCAAACAAGGCGAAATATAGCAGTTTTGTACAAGGATGTACTTATGTCGCGAAGCCCATGGATGGGCGAGAGCGACTTGCAAATTGTTTGCCGTTTCATGCCCCGCATTTTGAGCCAGATTTTAACGCAGTATCATGCCGCATGAGGATTATTCAACAGTCTGCTAAGCGGCGGCCCCGAAGTTTTCTTTTCTCCGCGCCTCCCACATTGTTTTAGCCTGTGCCTCAGCTGAGGCCATGTCA
>JAUVNZ010000325.1 GCA_030599435.1 Gammaproteobacteria bacterium
GATGAATTGACGGTCCTCTGGTTCAAAAGCCACGGTCCAGGTCAGTCCGGCTTCCAGTGGCGTGATGCCTTCGTCCATATCCTGTCCGTATAAATTCATGCCGGCTTCAAGGCGTAAAGTATCTCGGGCACCCAGGCCAATGGGTTTGATTCCAGCAGCGAGCAGGGACTCCCAGCAAGCGGCTGCCTGGTTGGCGGGCAACATAATTTCATAACCGTCTTCGCCGGTGTAACCCGTGCGTGCTACAAACAGGTCACCTTTTTCTTTACTGCAGTCAGCGGCAAAAAAGGGTTTCAACTCGCGTGCAGGTTCGATGCTTGCGCCCATTGCCGTGTGGGCTTTTTCTCTGGCATGCGGGCCTTGCACGGCAATCATGGCCAGATCATCACGTTCGGTGATTTCTACGTCTTCGGATTCGGCCTGGGCATTGATCCAGGCCAGGTCTTTGTCGCGGGTGGCGGCATTGACCACCATGCGGTACCAGTCATCAGTCATAAAATAGACAATGAGGTCGTCGATCACGCCGCCATTTTCGTTGAGCATGCAGCTATACAGCGCCTTGGTCGCTCCCGGCGTCCTGCCTCCCGCGACACTTGCACTTCCCTGTGCATCGCCGGTGGGTGTAAGTTTTGCTACATCGTTGGCCAGCAGGTGTCGTAAAAAATCCCGGCAGCCCTTTCCCTTAAGATCCAGCACCACCATGTGAGAAACATCAAACATGCCAGCATCATTGCGAACCTGATGGTGCTCTTCTATTTGTGAGCCGTAATGAATGGGCATGTCCCAACCGGCAAAATCAACCATTTTGGCGTTTGAGGCCAGATGTTGCTGGTAAAGAGGTGTTTTTTGAGGTGTTAGTTGAGGCGTTTGTTCAGACATAGCATCAATACTCTGGGTTAAATACAGTTCTTAACATTTGGCTGCATTTTAGTGCGTTTTAAGGGCATGTTCGATGCATTTAGCGCTTTTTAGAAATTAGCTAGCGTTAAATACTACCCCTCTGTCCGCTTTACCTGAGAGCTTGAGCCCCTTCGGTGGATTGGGTTAGGGTGACATCATCAGGTTATGGATAACCCGCATGTCTAGCCAATCTCTCTCCAGAGTCAACTTGTCAGCTACGGTCCCTTTGCCTGAGCGATTCCGGGCGGTTGCGCCTTCGGCGGCGGAAAATTGCACTTAAAGTACAACCTTTCCACTCTCTCCCGCAGTGACATGAAGTTGAGCGGCCAACTATACCGGGTGAATGCCTTAAATCCAAGGTGGTAGTTGGGCAGGTAAATGGGGCGATATTGGTCAGATAGTGGCCTAATATTGGTAAAAGCAGGGCAATTTTGGCGCAGAAATCTGATTTTTTGCTCTACTTAGTCGTTGATATACTTGGTTTATATTGGGTTTGTGACTGATTTCGCATCAAAATATGGGTGCCTGACATATAAATTAAGAGTGTTTTGTTAGGTCTGGGCACAATCTTGGGGAAGTTGGTGCCTGGAGTGGAAGATATTTAAGGAAAGTAGTGATAGCCGGGGGTTCCGTGAGAAGCAGTTTTAACATGTATCCAGTCTTTGGGTATTTGATAGTTATGTTATCTGTCTTTGAGCTCGCCGGGTGTACTGGTGAGCAAGACCAGGCTGTGGCCGACCTGGCCATTGCCTACGTTAAACGTCCTATTCCCATAGTCCCTGCTTCCAACCCACCGCAAATGGTGGATCCCGATGTTCGTATTCCCGCAGCATTTAATGCAGGCGGTGATTTATACGTACGCTCCAGCGCTTCACCTTCTGCCTCAGAAATAAATATTACCCTTTGCCTCACCGACCCAGATGTTAATGGTGATCTTGATGGCATAGGTACGGGTGATGTGAAAGATCTGGACTCTTCTTACGATGGTGAGAAGCTGATTTTCTCTCTACGCCTGGAAGATTTTTTTCCGAATAACGATATGATCCCTCCGCCGACCTGGAACATCTATGAATACGATGTGGTATCTGGAGGCTGTCCAACAAGGCTAATTACTTCTGATTTTGAAGCTGATAAAGGCGACGATCTGGCCCCCGTTTATCTACCTGATGGACGAATAGTATTTACCTCTAGTCGACAGGATCTTGTCGGTGCTATTCAGCTTGATGAGGGCAATGTTCAATTTCCCCCCCAGGATGAAAACCAGAATCAAGAAGCTCTGGTATTGCATGTAATGAGTGCCAGCGGTACCGGAATAAAACAAATTTCTTTTAACCAAAGCCATGACCTTGATCCCAGCGTGTTATCCAGTGGTGAAATTATATTTTCTCGTTGGGACAATATGGGCACCAGTAATGCCATTAACCTGTTCAAGGTTCGCCCGGATGGCACAGAATTAAAAGCACTCTACGGCGTACATGCACACAATGTAGGCACAGGTGGCAGTACGGTGCAATTTTTTAGCCCGCGTGAGCTGGATAATGGCAATATTTTGGGCATGATCAAACCCTTCAATGGTTCAGCGGGTGGTGGTGCCCCGGTGATTATTAATGCGGCGCAGTA
>JAUVNZ010000383.1 GCA_030599435.1 Gammaproteobacteria bacterium
AACCATCCGGGAAATGCAGTGTAAGAAGCGGTAACCCAGGTTTTCTCATAAAGAACTTATCAAGGTGTTCTTTATCCGGCACAATGTGGCCTTCCTCACCCATTGTGCCATGATCCTTCCAGAATTCATTCCAGTCGATGAAAAAATCCCTGGAGGGGGAGTCGTGTCCGTTCAGTAACAAAACGACGAACTGTGGAGAACGTACGGAAAGATGGTTGAGTACCAGATCAAGCTTAATCTCGATACCTAGTTTGTTCAGTTCGTCCAGATCCTGAGGATCCACAAGTTTATTGTTGATATCGTAGTTGATGATGGAAAAACCACGATCCAGATCGCTATGAAAAATGGTAGGCAGAATATAGAACAAAGAAAAAACGCCTTTGAATTCTGGACGCTTGAGCATTTGTATCGTATCTGCGAGGTTTCGGCCAATGCTGTCCGGGTAAGCATTAAACATTACACCATTTGGCAGATCGTTTTTTTTTGGCATTGCTTCGATTTTAATATCTCCCGCTAAATTATTTATACATTTTTCGCAACCATATACTTGACCAATTTAACAGACAAGCATTTCAACACTCATTACGCTTTCGGTACTATACAAGCCTGAAAGAAATCATAATATTCTATTGCTTCTAGAATACCAAGAGCATGATTCTGACCCGCAAAATATATTTTTTCCTGATCGACCAGCTGAGAAAGCTCTTCATCATGCCTGTTACCAACAACAACCGCTAAAGTATTACCTCGCATCATGTCTTCGTCAGCGCCAGAACCACCAGCAACAAGAATTTGCTCTAGTGGAATATCAAGACGTTGTGATACATAGCGTAATGCCTGCCCCTTGGAAGCACGTGCAGGAATAACGTCAAGAAACTGGCCAAAGGACAACATGACATTAGCGGTGATATCTTTCTGTCGAAGTTGACTGATAATCTCTTCAACTGCTGGTGCTATTTCTGGGTCATAATAATAAGAAACCTTAAATGGCGTCTGTTCTACTCTCGGTTGTAGCTTCAGGCCAGGCACTTTGCCCAGTATGCGCCGTACGCGCTGGCCACTCCAGTCGTGATCAACATGATCAGCCCAATAACCATCTTCTGTCAGACTCTGACCATAATGTATGCGCGTACCAAGACTACTGATCAAGATATCCGGTATTGGTATGCGGTGCTTTTTCATTAATGCTAATGCTGAATCAATACGACGGCCAGTCACTATTCCGAAAGTAACGCATTTGCGATTCTCTTTAATGACATCAGAGAAACGTTTTAAACCCTCTGGGTTCCCTACAAGATTTTGATCAAGATCGCTAAAAATGGCACGATCACGATAATATGCTGCTCGAGAGGGGCGTTTGCTCGGTATAGGTTGGAATTTACCCGGCAACTCGCCAACTTTTTCTATATAAGTCTTTACATGCGCTTGCCATGAATAATGTTTACTAACACCTTCAATGCCATTCTTAGCAGCTTGTGACCAGATATTCTTATTTTGCAATAATTGTAGCAGGGCTTCGGTTATCCCTGGCTTATCTAATGGATCAATCAGCGTACCATTTTTACAGTTTTCAATGATATCGACCGGGCCACCATTTTCTGTTGCAACAATTGGCAGTCCACTGGCTGCAGCTTCCAGAAGCGTCAGGCCAAAAGGCTCTGTTAAAGCTGGATTAATAAAAACTCCTCGAGAGGATGCAACCAGCCGGTATATTGCAGGCACCTCATCTGCACTATGGGCCTTGGGTACAGCAACTTTTCCATATAAGTCGTAACTGTCAATTAGCAGCAGGATATTTGTTAAAACAGACTGGGCACCACTTTCCATATCCCGAATATCGTCTCGACTACCGGCAACAATCAGCAGGTTGGCAGCTT
>JAUVNZ010000069.1 GCA_030599435.1 Gammaproteobacteria bacterium
GCCCTGCAATTGCAGGTGTCCTGCCAGCCACTGTTTACGGGCCACCAGAGGTGCCTGCCCAGGTTGCAAGTAAGTACCTACTACTTCGTCCTTTTCGTCACAAGAGTGCAGCTGAGTTAATACATCCGGACTACGACCGTGAGTAATCACTGTCGCTGTACCCGACCTGGAGGCCAGGCGTGCCGCCCTCAATTTAGTTAGCATGCCGCCCCGCCCCAAATCACCAGTACCACCGACCATTTGTTCCAGAGACTCATCATCGGCATTGGCTTCATGCACCAGTTGGGCATTTTCGTTAGTGCGGGGATCCTGATCAAACAACCCTTCCTGATCAGTGAGGATGATCAAAGCATCAGCTTCGATCAGATTGGCCACCAAAGCGGCCAGAGTGTCATTGTCGCCAAAACGAATTTCATCAGTCACCACCGTGTCATTTTCATTAACCACTGGCACGACGCCCAGGTCGAGCAACGAACGCAAGGTGCTGCGGGCATTGAGATAACGCTGACGATCAGACAAATCTTCGTGGGTCAGCAACACCTGGGCGGTGTGAATGTCATGCTGCTGAAAACAGGACTCATAGGCTTGCACCAGCCCCATCTGGCCAACAGCCGCCGCCGCCTGTTGCTCAAACAGGGTATGAGGGCGTTTGGCCCAGCCCAGACGTTTCATACCTTCCGCTATGGCGCCACTGGAGACCAGCACAATCTCCAGCCCCTGGGCGCGCAAAGCTGCCATTTGTTTGACCCAGTCAGCAATCGCATCCTGATCCAGGCCACTGCCATCCGCCGTCAGTAAAGCACTGCCGATTTTAACTACCCAGCGTCTGGATTTTTTCAGGTGTTCTCTTTTTTTCCCCATCGACGAATTCATTCCGGCTTCTCACTTTCCACTTCATCATTGTCGCTTTCAACACCATCACGGTGATGGGTCTCTAAGTAATTGAGAATATCGTACATCAGTGTCTCTGTACCTTGTCGTTGCACGGCTGAAATTTGGTAAACCGGCTCCTGCCAGTCCAGCTGTTTGACGATATTTTCACAGAGGGCCTGCCCTTCATCCTCTGTCAGTAAATCCAGTTTATTCAACACCAGCCAACGTTCCCGCGAAGCCAGTTCTCTACCATCCCGAGCCTCACTAAATTTTGCCACCTCATTAACGATGGTATGGATATCGTCCAGTGGATCATGCCCGTCTAACGGCGCCACATCCACCAGATGCAATAACAGCCGAGTGCGTGATAAATGCTTGAGGAACTGGATACCCAGCCCGGCCCCTTCAGCCGCGCCCTCAATCACACCCGGAATATCGGCAATCACAAAACTTTGATGCGGTTCTGGACTCACCACGCCAAGGTTAGGATGCAGGGTCGTAAAAGGATAATCCGCCACCTTGGGACGTGCCTTGGAGACCACGGTGATAAGCGTTGACTTACCTGCATTGGGCAAACCCAGCAGACCCACATCTGCCAGCACATTCATTTCCAGATCCAGATGGCGTACTTCACCGAGCGTGCCATTGGAGCTTTGTCGCGGCGTGCGGTTGGTACTGCTCTTAAACCGGGCATTTCCCAGGCCATGAAAACCACCCTTGGCCACCAGCAGTGGTTCGCCAGTACGAACAACGTCACCAATCACTTCCTGGGTATCGGCATCACGGACTAGCGTACCTACTGGCACCCTCACTACCAAATCATCACCCGATTTGCCGGTGCAATTACTGCCCATGCCTTTTCCACCACGCTCGGCCAGATAACTTCTCGTGAAGCGAAAGTCCGCCAGGGTATTCAGGCCTGTATCGGCCTCGAGATAAATGCTACCGCCATCACCTCCATCACCTCCATCTGGCCCACCTTTGGGAATGTATTTTTCCCGGCGAAAGCTCACACAGCCGTTACCACCATCACCGGCGGCCACTTTTATTTTGGCTTCATCTACGAATTTCATGTTTTTAAGTATCTAGTATCCAACATCTAGGAGCGTGGGAAAGAATCTAACATACGCCGTTCCCGCACATCTCGACAACTGCTCGGTCTCCGTTCCAGACTCGACCCTACCGATTCCATCCATGGAATCGTCCTGCGTTGTCCTCGGCTCTGGCTTCCTGCTTCGCTCTACCTCATCCATCCCTGGATTCGTACCTCCTGCATGACCGCCAAGGATGGCGGAAATGCAAAGAGATTGTCAGGAACAATCTTTGCCCATGCAGTCGTACCCTCTCGCGACACTTGTACATCCTGTACATCGTCCTTGGCCAAAAAAAAGCCCCGATAAACGGGGCTTTTTCATCAGCTTGGCATTCGCCGCAATCTTATGCAGCAACCACACTGATGAATGACCGCTTCTTCGGGCCCTTTATTTCGAAGGATACCTTACCATCAGCCTTTGCAAACAAAGTATGGTCTTTACCACAACCGACATTGTTTCCAGGATGAAACTTAGTACCACGCTGACGAACAAGAATATTGCCTGCTTTCACAACTTCGCCGCCGTAGCGTTTTACGCCAAGGCGTTTGGATTCTGAATCGCGACCGTTTCGGGTACTACCGGCTGCCTTTTTATGTGCCATTTTGTCTTAACTCCTAATCTCTTCTTTTAATCAACAGATAACAGATTCAGGCCTTAATGCCTGTAATCTCTAATTCTGTGTAGTTCTGACGATGCCCCATCTGTTTACGATGATGCTTGCGTCGACGGAACTTAATGATTTCAACTTTCTTGCCACGACCATGAGACTTGACTGTTGCGGTGACTTTGCCACCCTTTACTAATGGCGCACCAACTTTAACGTCATCGCCATCAACAACCATCAAGACTTGATCAAGCACAACTTTCGCGCCTTCGTCGGCTGCAATTGTTTCGACTTTCAAGGTTGCGCCTTTGGAAACCTTGTATTGCTTGCCGCCGGTTTTAATTACCGCGTACATGATGCTTCTCCGTACTGTATATGAGTAAAAACAAATAAGTAAAAAACGTAAAAGACCATGGCCCAGGGACTATGCCTGCCACAGAAGACCGCGAATTTTAGCGTTTACATGACTGTGCGTCAAACCCCATAATAGGCGTCCATTTTGGTACAATGGTCCCAGAAAACGATCCACAGGCGATTTTCCAAAAGAGCGGCAACACATGCTAAATATTGTTGAACAACACCAAATTTCGCGATTGTCCCCCGGCCTCTCTGCTGAACAGGCAATTCCGTCCATCGAAACCGTAAACAACCTCGTCGCCTCGGACATGGATGCTGTTAACCTGTTGATTCAAAAACGATTATATTCAGACGTTGCGTTGGTTAATCAGGTTAGCGGCTACATCATAAATAGCGGTGGCAAGCGCCTGAGGCCTATGTTGGTACTGCTATCAGCACGAGCCTTTGGTTACACAGGCAAACAACACCATAACCTTGCAGCTATTGTGGAATTTATCCATACCGCTACTTTACTCCACGACGACGTAGTAGATGCCTCTGATCGACGCCGCGGCCAGGGCACCGCCAACGCCATATGGGGCAACGAAGCTGCTGTCCTGGTGGGTGATTTCCTCTATTCCCGCGCTTTCCAGATGATGGTGGATTCCGGGCGTATGCGTATCATGGAAATACTGGCCGATGCCACTAACACAATAGCTGAAGGTGAAGTGATGCAGTTACTCAACTGCCACGATCCGGAAACCACTGAGCAAAACTATCTTGATGTGATTCATTGTAAAACTGCCAAACTGTTTGAGGCTGCAACACAATTAGGTGCTGTATTGTGTGACGCAAAAGCCGAGCAAGAAAAAGCCATGGCCAAATTTGGCATGCATCTCGGTACTGCCTTCCAGCTAGTTGATGATGTGTTGGACTACAGCGCCTCGCCCGAAAAGATGGGTAAAAATGTCGGCGACGACCTGGCCGAAGGCAAGCCCACGTTGCCACTGATTCGCGCCATGCTTCAGGGTACACCAGAGCAATCTGAACTTATCCGCCATGCGATAGAAGCAGGTGGCCGCGACAACATTGACACAGTTACACAGATTATTAAGTCCACCGATGCTATTGCCTACACTGCAAACAAAGCACGGGAAGAGGCAGATCTGGCGATTCAATACCTACAAGTTATGCCCCCAACGAAATACACCGATGCACTTAAAACCCTCGCCGATTTTTCTGTCAGCCGCACCTTTTAACAACTTTTTTAGTAATAAAAAGTAACTTCCTGTATTCGGCGTGTAGCGCAGCCTGGTAGCGCACTTCGTTCGGGACGAAGGGGTCGGAGGTTCAAATCCTCTCACGCCGACCAAACCACGTAGTATTAATAAACATGCAGTTCACACACACCTCAGCGGAGGTTGATGCGCACCATCCATGGCGCGCACCCTCCGGGCGCACTTTGTGCGTCCCGTTTTGATCCCTTCAAAACGGTCAAATCCTCTCACGCCGACCACCTTTCAATAAAAACTGGTCTTTCACTATTCGTGAAGACCAGTTTTTTTATTTCTGGAGGGTGGGAAAATTGGAAGATTGTGAGAGATCAAATCTGATGTGCAGGGACGCACAAATGCCGCGGGCGCAGGGATGCGCACGACTCCATGGATGGAGGAGGTAGAGCGAAGCAGGATGCCCGAGCCGAAGAGCGGCCTCTCACGCCGACCAACTGAATTTCCCTATTCGCTAGCAAATGCACAGCAGCGTATAATTAAGTTATGCCAATTTTTCGCTGGTTAATTATTTGTCTTGCTGTGTGGCTGGTGGTTGTTATTTTGCGCCGCTTAATTGAAACCCGGCGGCGAAACACATCTCTCAAAAAAACCAACCCGACCCCCACTTATTCGGCTACAGTGGCCTGTTTTCACTGCAATCTGCATATCCCCAAAGCTGAAGCATTACACGTTGGTGGCCGATACTATTGCAGTAAAGAATGCCTTTCTGAAACAAAGTGTTAAACAATAAGATGCCAGGTGTATATCTGCCTAATCATTACACCAGGCCCAACGAGTAAACCACTGTGCCAGATACCGCCCCTATCCCCAAGACCACCCCCATTGATCTACCAGGTCTGAATGAGGAGCTCATCTGGCGCCCACTGAAATATTTAAATTTTTACCGCCTTATACTCTCTGTCATCTTTGTTAGCTCTTTTTTCACAACTTACCTGCCCCTCTTAGGATCTTTTAGTCCAAAGCTTTTCCAGGTCACCAGCCTCAGTTATCTTGCTGCGGCTTTGAGTGCCAGTTTTATAATCCACGGAAGATGGCTGGATTATAAAACGCTAATTTACAGCCTGGCGTTTTTCGATATCGTCGCCCTGACACTGTTAATGCACTCCAGCGGTGGCATAGAAACAGGTTTAGGCATGTTGATAGTGGTCGCCATTGCTGGCAATAGTCTGATTTTAGGTGGTCGTGCCGCCAATCTGTTTGCAGCAATTGCTGTCATCTCTCTGCTAGGTGAACAGGTGTACGCTGAATTTCATCCAGATATGAAATCCGGTTTCACTCAAGCCGGTATATTAGGTGCTGCCCTATTTGCTACCGCTTATCTGGCGCACGTATTATCAACACGCATTCGCGAAAGTGAAGAACTGGCAAAGCAACGTGGCGTCGACCTTGCCAATCTTGCACAACTCAACCAGCATGTTCTGCAACGTATGCAATCCGGGATCATAGTGGTGGATACGGATAATCGCATCCGGCTTATGAACGAGTCTGCCTGGCACATGTTAGGACTACCCACTATGGGAGGTAGTAGCAATAAAAGTCTGAATACCGTATCACCAGAATTAGCCAAACAGTTGTCTGAGTGGCTTGTTAACAAAAACATTGAACCTGAGACATTTAAACCATTCGGTAGCAATATGGATCTGCTACCCAAACTGACGGCATTGGGTACCGAAGCCCGCGCCGGCACGCTGATTTATCTGGAAGATACAGCTCACATGGCGCAACAAGCTCAACAGATGAAACTCGCTTCGCTGGGCCAGCTCACCGCCAGCATTGCCCACGAAATACGCAACCCTCTGGGAGCCATTAGTCATGCCGAGCAATTGCTTGCTGAAGCCAGCAGCGAAAGCCCTGAAAATGAACGCTTACTGGAAATAATCCACACCAATACGTTGCGAGTAAATAATATTATCGAAAATGTGCTGCAATTGGGTCGACGAGATCGTTCTGTTCCAGAACACATACTATTGGAAGAGTGGTTGGCAAATTTCAGTACGGAATTCACGCAAAGTCAGGGATGTAACCCGGAAGATATAAACATCAACATTGAACCTGCCGGAATCACTATTTTTATGGATGCCACTCATCTACATCAAGTGCTCTGGAATCTTTGCCAAAACGGTCTGCGATATAGCATTGATATTCCAGACCAGGCCAGACTTCAAATCAATGTCAATGAGGCGCCCAATTCCACAAAACTTGTTCTGGATGTCATCGATAATGGCCAGGGCATAGAAAATTCTATAGCACAGCACATTTTTGAACCTTTTTTCACCACCGACTCCGGCGGGTCGGGTTTAGGTCTCTATATTTCCAGCGAATTATGCTCCTGCAATAACGCAAGGCTCAGTTATGTTGACGTGCCCAACGGTGGAAGTTGTTTTCGTATAGAATTTGCCGATAGCCCCAGACAACAAATCCTGGACTCTTGATACTCTCAAACACTAGTTTTTAAAAAACGACAATCGAATAAATTATGACGCCTCCTTCCCACGCACTCATTGTTGATGACGAACCAGACATTCGTGAATTACTCGAGCTGACCTTGGGTCGGATGAATATTGACACCCACGCTGCAGCTGACCTAAACGAGGCACGTAAATTATTAACTCAACATAATTTTGATTTATGTCTCACGGACATGAAACTGCCTGACGGTAATGGCGTAGAACTGGTGGAACATATACAAATAAACTATCCCAAAACTCCGGTGGCCGTTATCACCGCCCATGGCAACATGGAATGGGCCATCAAAGCACTTAAGGCCGGCGCTTTTGATTTCGTTTCGAAACCAGTAGACCTGCAAATCCTGCGCAACCTGGTTAACACGGCGCTTAAGGTTTCAGATAGTCATCCCCATCTGGATCGTCGTTCACGTGATGAATTACTGGGTGACTCTCCGCTGATACAACAAACCCGCTCCACCATTGCCAAGGTTGCTCGAAGTCAGGCACCTGTTTATATCAGCGGAGAATCCGGAACAGGCAAAGAACTGGTAGCACGTCTTATCCACAACAAAGGACCTCGCGCCAGTTTTCCTTTTGTACCGGTAAACTGTGGCGCGATCCCCGACGAACTCATGGAAAGTGAATTTTTTGGGCACAAAAAAGGCAGCTTCACCGGCGCCATTAATGACAAGGAAGGTCTCTTTCAGGCTGCTGAAGGTGGCACTCTGTTTCTCGATGAAGTGGCCGATCTCCCCCTGCACATGCAGGTAAAACTGCTGCGCGCCATCCAGGAAAAAGCCGTCCGCCCAGTTGGTGTAGCAGAAGAAAAAACCGTGGATACACGCATCCTTAGTGCGACCCACAAAGACCTTGGCCAGTTAGTAGAAGAC
>JAUVNZ010000133.1 GCA_030599435.1 Gammaproteobacteria bacterium
CTGGGTTACGTAGCGTTACAACCATTGTTGCGGAAGCAACCAGGATTGTGGCAAAAACGTAAAATATAATTTCTTCTAATGTCATAATTCAGTCGTAATCTTTATAGTTATTCTTCTTTAAATAAAACAGGCTTTAACGGAATTCCGAATCTGTTGCACGGTCTGCCGCTATTTGTTTTTCCAGCCGGTCCCCTACAGCAAGGAGTTTTTCCTTGGTCATATAGAGGTCATCCCTGTTCTCTCCGCAATACTCAAAGTGTCGTGTTTCCACAATGGCATCCACTGGACAAGATTCTTCACAGAATCCGCAAAAAATACATTTGGTTAAATCAATGTCGTAACGCGTAGTCCGTCGTGTACCATCTTCACGTTCTTCCAGGTCGATGCTTATTGCCAGCGCTGGACAAACAGCTTCACACAATTTGCATGCGATACAACGTTCTTCACCGTTAGGATAGCGACGCTGGGCATGCAGTCCTCTGAACCGTGGTGACATGGGCGTTTTTTCTTCTGGGTACTGCACAGTAATATTTTTTCGGAAAAAATATTTACCGGTCAAGGCCATTCCGCGGAGAAGCTCCAACAAGAACAGGCTTTTAATGTAATTTGTAATTGTATTCATAACTTTTACAATCCTTTACGCAGGCCCCTAGGTGAACCAGGGTCCAACGTGTCCCGCAACCATGGCGGCAACTACCAGTAACCAGGCGATGGTAATTGGTATAAATACTTTCCAACCTAAACGCATGATCTGGTCATAACGATAGCGAGGGAATGTGGCGCGGAACCATAAAAATAAAAACAGGAATATGGATGTTTTCGCCAACAACCAGTGAATCCCATCACCTAGCACTAAACTTGCTATACCTTCTCCCTCAAGAATACTGGCGGGTAATATACCCTGTAATGGAGATAACCAGCCGCCAAGGAACATGAGTGCGGTTAGTAATGCAATCAGGATGATATTGGCGTATTCCGCCAGGAAAAATACCGAGAACGTCATACTGGAATATTCAACATGGAAACCAGCGACAATTTCCGACTCACCTTCAGCCACGTCAAAAGGTGCGCGGTTTGTTTCTGCTACACCGGATATAAAATACACAAGATACAATGGGAACAATGGGAGCCAGTACCAGGTTAGTATGCTGCCTCGTTGTCCGTTAACAATCTCACCCAGATTCAGACTACCTGCCGCAAGTAAAACACCAACTAGCGCAAAACCCATGGCAATTTCATAGGAGACAATTTGAGCGGCGGAGCGCAAGGCGCCAAGAAAAGCATATTTAGAGTTCGAAGCCCAACCTGCAATGATGACACCATAAACGCCCAAAGACGTCATTGCTAATATGTAAAGTAGACTGGCATCAATGTTCGAAATAACAAGTGTGTCGGTAAATGGAACAACTGCCCATGCCGCAAGAGAGGGACCAATTGCCAGAATCGGTGCCGAAATAAATAAAAATGAATTAGCTTTGGTCGGTAATATAGTTTCTTTGAAAAGCAACTTAACTGCATCAGCTATTGGTTGACCAAGACCCCAGAGTTTCATACCAAAGAAACCGACTCGGTTTGGGCCAATCCGAACCTGTATGGAACCAATGATTTTACGTTCTGCGTACGTCAGGTAGGCTACAGCACCCATTAATGGTAATACCAGTGCTAATATTTTAACAACAATAATAAGCAACGGCACAACGTATGCCATCATAAACTCGACGACATGCGGTGGTAAGAAGCCCAGCATTGATTGTATTGTTTCAAGCATGCACTATTCTCAGGTTGTATCTTTTAAAATGACTTTTTAAACGACTTCGTTCGTTAATGTCGGAATAAGCCGCGAGAGTGTTATGCCAGCGGATTCGGATCCATACATAACTGCGCCTAATAAATCCGAAGGTAACAAAACTCCTTCGTCAGGCACACGATCATCAATAACTACGGGTAATGTAATTTCAAAATCATCTTTTCTAGCCGTGGCAGGTTCACCGTTTTTTAACCCAGCTTTTGATGCTTCTGTTTGATTTATACGGATTGCAGAATGATAAGTTTCACCAACGATCTGTAAGCTTTCTGCACGCCTTAGCAAGCAATCCGACGCATACATTGGATGATCAGCAATGCTTTCAATTCCCTGTGCTTCTCCATTCAGGTTGGCCGGGCATGTCCATGACATCTCATTGTTTGCAGTTACATCGCCAATCATTGTTTTGAGTTCGTCGCGCACCTCCAGACTGCTGACATAATCAAATCCTTCGCTGTCTAACAAGTTGCCCATTACACGTAATATTTTCCAGGCTGGACGTGTTTCACCTCTTGGCTCCACTACTCCTTCAAAACTCTGCCAGCGCCCTTCCGCGTTTATAAAAGTACCGGATGTTTCTGTGAAAGGAGAGATGGGTAAAATCACATCTGCGTATTCTTTTACTGAATCATTTACATATGAGTTAAGTGAAACAACGAATTGAGCATTTTTCATGGCTTCCGTGGCTTGTTTTGATTCTGCACAATCTATTTCTGGCTCAACACCCAGCAAGACATATCCTGCCAATTGTTCTTTGAGCATGGCACCAACATTCAGTCCTGGCTTAGTTGCGCTCTTGCTGCTGGCAACACCGCGATGAGGAACAGCACCTGCTAACCAGGCGCCTGCACCATTACCACCTTCTGGTAAGTAACCCAGTTTGCTATCAGTGAGTTGGGATATCTGCCCTGCGAGTGCACGTAACCCGGAAAATTGAGCATGACCTATTGCATCAAGACCCAATAAAATTGTTGAGCTTGCGGATTCTTTTAGCTGCCTGGCAATGGTCTTATGAGTTTCATCAACTTCAACGTTGGATGCCAGGGAATCCAGACCCTTTGGTAAGGATGCTGATAAGGCTTTTAGTATTCCCGCTAATTCAGTTAACATTTTAGCAGGGCTGATAGTCTTCTTTGCGCTTACTGGGAAGTTAAAATCATAATCAACGGCGTTAACGCACATTATGTTTGCGCCGTTCAATGCGGCCTTACGAATTCTGTGACCTGCGATGGGCTGATCGCGTCTTATATTGGAGCCTATTAACAGGCATGCATCATTTTTTTCCAAATCCTGTATCGACTGGCCTAACCATGGAAACAGTGGCGCGTCACTTTGATCAGAAAAGTCTATTTGACCAACACGATGATCAATATTGTCTGAACCTACACTGCGCATTAGTTTTTGTAGTAAATATAACTCTTCAACCGTGTTTGTTGGCGAAGCGATAGCGCCCAGTTGATTTGCACCCTTACCTTTTGTGATGACGGTCATCCCATCAACAGCTGCATGCAGTGCTGTATCCCAGTCAGTTTTTTCCCACTCTCCATCGAACTTGATCATGGGTGATGTCACCCGTTCATTGCTATTGAGTCCCTCATAACTAAAACGATCGCGATCCGAAAGCCATGTCTCATTGATTTCTTCATTTTCACGAGGAACCACACGAACCACTTCGTTTCTAAAACTGTGAACATGCAGGTTCGAACCCAGGCAGTCATGAGGCGCAATACTGTTACGTTGGCTCATTTCCCATGCGCGAGCGGTAAAACGGAACGGTTTTGATGTCAATGCACCTACAGGACATAGATCGATAATGTTGCCCGACATTTCAGAGTGCAGACTCATTTTCACATAGGTACCGATTTCCATGTGCTCGCCACGCCCAATAGCGCCCATTTCTTTAATGCCGGCAACTTCTTCGCCAAATCGGACACAACGAGTGCAATGAATACAGCGAGTCATTTCTCCGGAAATAAGCGGGCCAAAGTCCTTGTCTTCTACTACTCGTTTCTGTTCAGTGTAAGTTGAAACATCACCACCGTATCCCATGGCGACGTCCTGTAATTCGCATTCACCACCCTGGTCACAGATCGGACAATCTAGCGGATGATTAATTAACAGAAATTCCATCACGCCTTTTTGTGCAGCAATGGCTTTAGCTGAACGCGTAAATATTTTCATGCCATCAGTTACAGGCGTTGCACAGGCAGGCACTGCTTTGCCTACCTTTTCAACTTCGATCAGGCACATACGGCAATTCGCAGCAATAGAAAGCTTCTTGTGGTAGCAGAAGCGTGGAATATTAATCCCTGCCTCATCAGCTGCCTCAATAAGCATAGCGCCCTCGCGGACTTCTAATTTTTTACCATCAATTTCGATGTTTGCCATTATGTTTACCGTTTACTTCTCTTTTTTTCTCATATGTTTGAGTTGGGTTACGAGCCAACACCGACCATGCATTTTTTATGGTCAATGTGATACTGGAACTCATCTCTGAATTTTTGTACGAAACTAGTCACTGGCATCGCCGCTGCATCGCCGAGCGCGCAGATGGTTCGCCCCATAATTTTATTGGCGACATCCAGTAGCAAATCAAGATCTTCCTGTTTGCCCTGTCCATTTTCAATACGATGAATCACACGTGATAACCAGCCTGTGCCTTCACGACAAGGTGTGCACTGACCACAGGATTCTTCATAATAGAAGTATGCAATTCGTGCGAGAGCTTTCACCATGCAGGTGCTCTCATCCATCACGATGACTGAGCCAGCGCCTAACATTGAGCCCGCTTTAGCGATTGAATCGTAATCCATGGTGACAGCCATCATCTCTTCACCGGTTAATATGGGTGTTGATGAGCCACCAGGTATGACGGCCTTCAGTTTGTTGCCATCACGAACACCACCGGCCATTTCCAGTAATTCAGGAAATGGTGTGCCCATGGGAATTTCGAAATTGCCTGGATTGTTAACGTGACCACTGACACTAAATAGTTTTGGCCCACCGTTGTTGGGTATGCCGATATCCAAAAACCATTGGCCGCCATTCTTTAAAATTTCAGGAACCGATGCCAGTGTCTCAGTGTTATTGATTGTGGTTGGTCTACCATATAAACCAAAACTTGCAGGGAATGGTGGTTTGAAACGAGGCTGGCCTTTTTTCCCTTCAAGGGATTCCAGTAAAGCTGTTTCTTCACCACAAATATAAGCGCCACCACCCAGATGAGTGTATAGATCAAAATCCATCCCGGTGCCCATGATGTTTTTGCCGAGGAAACCGGCTGCGTAGGCTTCATCAATAGCAGCCTGAAAACGTTCATAGGGTTCCCAGAACTCACCGCGGATATAGTTGTAACCCGCTGTTGCACCAATGGTGTACGCCGCGATTGCCATGCCTTCAA
>JAUVNZ010000265.1 GCA_030599435.1 Gammaproteobacteria bacterium
ACTTCCTGAAAAGCATCATTACCAATAAGATGGGTCGGTACCTGGCCGGTAATCACCACCATGGGAATAGAATCCATATAAGCAGTAGCGATCCCCGTCACGGCATTAGTGGCACCAGGGCCAGAAGTAACCAGAACCACGCCTGGCTTACCCGTCGATCGGGCGTAACCATCGGCAGCATGCGTGGCTGCCTGCTCGTGGCGAACAAGGATATGTCTAACCTTGTCCTGTTTATCTATTGCATCATAAATATGCAACACGGCACCGCCTGGGTAGCCGAACAGGAGTTCGACACCCTCATCATGCAGAAAATGCATCAAAATCTCTGCGCCGGTCAATTTCACATCAAATCTCTCTTATTAATATGTAGTTACTTCATCATGCCCATAGCGCTATTTCGTGGCACTGTTCGTGGCACTGAAAGAAATGCCCGCTAATAGGGCGATTCTGGCATAAAAGTGTGGAAGTGGAAAATACTGGTAACGGCCCTTCAGGTCAAGAGATTCGGGCATTAGCACTACCTTATCACCTCAATTTTCATATAGAATAGCCCGCCATTCACTTTGGCAGAATATTAAGAGGCGTCAGCGGTACATCAGGGCTATTAGCTCAAGCCTAATAGCTTAAAAATGCGTCCTGGAAGTAAGGAATTGTTACCCAGGTATGCCAAAGGTAGATTAGTTCTTACTGGTCGTAGTACAGATTTTATTTGATTGATTCATAGGCAGTATTAATGACTTCTACGATATAATTAACCGTCGAATGAGTCAGATTGCTAGAGCCACCACTTAACAATGTCATAGAAGTAACAAGCGCAACAGCCGTGAAAAAAATCATTATTGAAGGAACTACTCAAGGAGGAAGAAAGTTCAGGCCCAGTGACTGGGCTGAGCGGATGAGCGGCGCATTATCTACTTTTGGGCCAGATCAACGTATTCGTTACTCGCCCCTCCTCCAACCTACAACCATCAACGGCACAAAATGCATCATCATCGACCCAAGTATGCAGGAGCATTATCCAGAGATGTATACCTATATTATGGGCTGGGCCAATAAAAATAATCTGGTAGTATCTGAAAAAGACATGAATTAGAAAGAGGTCAACTAGTAAAAAAGTGCAAAAGTCTGTACAACAAAGCCTGATGTAAATTTCTGATATTATTTTCTTATACCAAGCAGGAAACAGGAATGCCCTACCTAAAAATACAAACCAACCAGACATTAGATGAATCTGCTCAAAATTCACTTCTAAAAAAGGCATCTGCAACTGTTTCTGCTCAGCTGGGCAAACCCGTGGATTACGTTATGATCGCCATCGATCCTCCTCGCCCTATGATGTTTGCTGGAAGCGATGAGCCCACCGCCTATCTTGAGTTAAAAAGCATTGGACTCTCCCCTGCTAACACCACGGATTTTTCAGCAGCTCTCTGCAATTTAGTGGCAGATGAACTTTCTATTGATAGAAATCGTGTTTATATAGAGTTTACAAATTCAGAACGTAATATGTGGGGCTGGAACGGCGCAACATTTTAAAATGTATTAGGCAGACTATTGCCAGGAATTGTACCGGGGATTTAACATGTTTTTACGACTCCTTATCATCATCGTTGTGCTGATTGGAATCGCTTTTCTAATTCCATCTAATCCCTATACTGATAGATTCACTGCACCCACAATCAAGAGTATTAAAAAAACCTTCTCTTATTTTGACGATAAGATAGATCTTCCTGATGTAGGTCTACCCGCCGAAACTACCACAGTCCATAAGTGGCAAGACAAAGATGGAAAATGGCACTTCAGTAACACGGAACCGCCCAAAGGGGTCGACAGCAAAAGCAAAGTGTATAAAAGTGATGATATCAACGTGATGCCAGCCACCAAGACAAAAACTGAAGATTAAACTCTCTAAATCAACCAACATAACTGACCAGAAACTTGGCTTACCATACACTTGCCGATCTTGTTGTTGTTCTACATTTTGCCTTTATCATTTTTGGCTTATTAGGCGGCTTACTGGTTCTTTGGCGAAAATGGATAGCCTACATACACATCCCAGCGGCAATCTGGGGTTCACTCATTGTCATTCAAGGCTGGGTCTGCCCATTAACACCACTTGAGAATTATCTTCGAATGGAAGGTGGATCAGGAGGATATTCAGGTGGATTTATTGCGCACTACATCGCCCCGATTATTTACCCTGAGGGATTAACGCGTGACCTACAGGTTAATCTTGGATTTATTGCACTCGGCATCAATATAGCGATCTATAGTTTTGTCGTTTATTGGCGGCGCCGAAAAACAAAATAACTTTATTGAGTTTCTGCCATTTTATCAAAGTAGAACAGTGCTAAATTAACATCTTCCTGACGAGTAATTTTTATGTTGTCTGCATGACCTTCCACCAGCAATGGATGAAAACCTGACCATTCTATCGCTGATGCTTCGTCTGTAATTTCCACACCAGCATTCAATGCCTTAATTAGAGCGTCACGTAATTGACCCAAACGAAACATCTGTGGTGTTTGTGCGTGCCAAAGTATGGAGCGATCAACTGTTTTTGTTATTTCAGATAAACCAGTTTCAGCTGAATCGTTTGATTTTTTAATGGTATCTTTAACAGGAACAGCAAGAATGCCACCCACGGGATGGTTTTTGCATGTTTGAATAAGTTTTTGAATATCTTCCTGGCGAACACACGGCCTGGCTGCGTCATGAACCAAAATCCAGTCACTATCATCCGCTGTTTGTGATAATTCATGTAATGCGTTTAATACTGAATCGCAGCGTTCTCTGCCACCGTTTGTAACTAGAACAGGTTTTTCATGCTGGTAATTTAGGTCTTTCCAGTAACCATCTTCAGCAGATATTGCAATGACAGCACCGTTTATCTCGGGGCACTTCAGCAACCTATCAAGACTATGCTCAAGAACTGTTTTCCCTGAAATCGATAAGTATTGTTTAGGTCGATCACCACCCATACGTCTACCAACACCGGCAGCAGGTATTACTGCCCAGTATTTAGGTTGTTCAATTACGCTTTTATTTTTAGTTGGTAACGTCAAGGAAATCTCGATCTAATCTACTACCTGATAGAAGGTCTCACCCTTTTTAATCATACCCAACTCACTACGAGCCCGCTCTTCGATAGCTTCCAA
>JAUVNZ010000110.1 GCA_030599435.1 Gammaproteobacteria bacterium
ATTGTCTGCTTTTGGCCGAAAATACTCTGCCGGCACAAATAAGCGAAGGTCCGTTAATGATAAATATTTTACTGTTAGCAAAATTCGTTTAAGGCCCGCTTATGATTGACACCGGAAGATTATACAAAAATAGCGAAGGTCTTCTGTCGGCGAATGCGGACGGTCGGAACGTGATTGTCTGAATGAATTATGCCTTTCGACCCGCCGACTTATAGTCAATGGGTCCGGCACGAGAATTACCGTAAGTGGAAGAATTCAAAGGAAATAAATGGTGGGCCTGGAAGGACTTGAACCTTCGATCTGCCGATTATGAGACCCGGTTAGCGAGTCTTGAAACCCACTGAAACTGCACTGTATAGGCGTTTAGTGTGTGATCCTATACCAGTTTCCTTACCACTAGTGCGTTCAGGATTTGCTTTTACGCAAGATTATTTTATTGTTACAAGCATGATCCAACTCTTACCAGTCGCCTTGTCTTAAATAGATCGACTTATAATTTGTCTTGGTTAATAAGCAGTATTTTTCTTTAAGAATATAGGTTTCATTCTATGTGAGTTGGCTAATGAAATCTCAGCAGTTTTTTTCAGTTTAGCGGCAGCCGAAAGCGCCAAGGAATGTTATTTCTACCTTTTTAATCGCCAGCAGCAATTAACCAGTTATAACCAACAATAAAAACAGGCATTGCCGCTAGAACACTGTCTATACGATCAAGTATACCGCCGTGACCTGGCAATATATTACCGCTGTCTTTAACGCCTGCTTCGCGTTTTAAAAAACTGAAATACAGATCTCCACTGACTGAGATGAAGGTTAGGATAATCGATAACAGCATAAGAAAGGCAGATTTTTCGGTGCTAAGTCCAAAATAATAACAGGCGGCCAAGGTATATAAAAAAGTTGCAATAATAGCGCCAACAAGTCCTTCTTTTGTTTTTCCAGGGCTTATATTGGGTGCCAGCTTATGTTTACCAAACTTTTTACCAGCAAAGTAAGCACCGTTATCTGCCATCCATACTAGCGATATAGCAAAAAACAGCCAGTAAGCCCCCTGGTCCAACGCATGTATATCGTGCATTGACAGAGTGGCCGCAGGTAGTATGATAAAAGCAGCAAGCAGTTTATTTGCATTCAGGTTCGAATTAGCTGACTTTGGTTTTGCCTTTTTTAGATAAAAAGTAACACCGAACCACCACAATACAGCGGCATAAATAATCCATAGATGGTAATTCTGTGCGAATTGCTGAATAAGCCACACAGTTATAACCATAAAAATGGCAAACACCGTTTGAAGAAAAGTAGTTTGCACGCCGGAAAGCTTTGCCCATTCATAAGCAGCAATTAAAACTATAAAAAGAACAAAATAAAAAAACACTGAACTCGGCTGAAAGAAAATAATCCAGGTGACAAGTGCTACAAGTGGTATAGCTGTTAATATTCGTTTGTATAACATATTATTGATTATTCATAGCAAGTGTTTGCGACTTTTTATTTATCAGCGACAGTGTTTTTATGACTAGCTCATCTTCAGAAGCATCATTATAAACTGTTTAATATGTACGCTATTGAACCACCAGTAAAATTTGGCGGGCAAGATTAATGGGCGACCTGAGACAATAAAATGCCTCAGGCTACTACAATATTCTGCATCGCCCGTTGTTTCAGAGCTTCGCGCAGAAAATAGGTGATCATACGCGGTGGCTTCTGGCACTCGCCCATAAAACAGATCTGGATATAATTTTTCGCCACTAAATACTCACTGCGATAACTGACTAGAATACCTTCATTCTCCAGTAATTCGCCGAAATCCAATGAGGGAATGGTTTCTGGCAGCACAATTGTAATGACGTGTGGCGCCCGGCATGATTTATCGGCTAGAATCTGCAGGCCGAGTTCTTCCAATTCGGTCAACAATTCCTCTGACCATTGTTTGATATTGGTAAAACGGGTCGTCCAGTCACTGTTATTCAGTGCGGCATTGAGTGCATAGATAGCATTCGTTGAAATGGTAAAAGGGATACCTTGCTTCGCTTCGTACAATGCCAGATCAAAGTAACGAGGTATCTGGTGATCACCAGATTGAACATTTTTACCACAGAAGACCATGGCCAGCCCCGGCAGTGAACCGATACCTTTGCCGCTGACTGCAGTGGCCAGATAGACATCCTGCAGGTCGACGTCACAGGAACCGATACTGCTGATTCCGTCAAGGCACAGCTTTAGGTTATGCTGCACACACAGTTCACGCAACATAGCGGCATCATTAAGCACGCCTGTAGAGGTCTCGCAATGCACAGTCCAGACCCAACTCAATTTTTCATGCTGGTTGATAGCTTGTTGCAGTGTTTCGCGACTAAATGTCTTGCCTTCATCAGCCTGAATGACTTCAAAATCAAGCCCCGCACGAATTGCCTGATCATATAAGCGGTTACCGAATTCACCGTTCACTAATACCAGGCCCCGACCCTGCAAAACACCTATATGCGCAGCAACTACATCATTGGCAAGGGTTCCGGAACCCATCATAAGCTGTACCTGCGGTGCGTTTACCTGTTCACATAACATCCTGCGCAGCTCGTTGAAGTTATCCATGAACGCCTGACTACGATGTGAGCCAGGTTCTGCGGCATGAGCTTCGATCACGCCCTCGGCTATCGACACAGGTCCTGGCAGGTAGTTAAATAATAGCTGTTCCATTTCGCTGCCTTTTTTTGGCTGCAGAATTTGAGACTGTTTTTTCAGTTCAATTGCACCGCCAACATCGATGTACATAGGCTGATAGAGCGCATCCTGTTTACCAACCAGTGGCCCAAAGGGCTTGAAGCCCAGATGTTTGTATAGTCTGGCCTGGCGTGTGGTACCGGAAATCACAGCAACATCATAATCCCCCGAGATTGCTAGCTCGAAGGACATTTTCATGATGCCGGTAAAGATAGCCGTATTACGATGTTGCTGCTTAACCGCAAGCAAGCGATATTCTAGAATTCGTTTGAAAGGTGGCAGATAACTTTCCAGGTCAGTGAGTTTACCATCCAGCGATAATGGTCTTTTATCGCGTAATGCGATCATACCGAGCACTTCACCGTCACGCAGGCAAATAACATAAGTATTTTCCTCGTGATACTTGTCGACAAGTTTCTGAGTTTCATTCTGCTGATGTTGCGGAATCTCATGAACAAAGGTCTGATAGTTTAATTCATGAATCTGCTCAAACTCCCAGGTCTCTGAGGCAACTTTAAAAACAAGTGAATCATTATTCGACATACTGTAACTTAACCTTTATTTTCAGACAAAAAACCTAGTTGTTTGATATTTTCCTTATGTGCATAAATTATAATTGCTGCTGCAAGCATTAAGGGTGCTACAACAGTCATCGAGTAGTCCAGTGTATAGGCCAACAGCGGCATAGCGATCAGGGTAACTACCCAGCTCGGCAGAAATCTCCGAGTTATCATATAAGTAATAAGCAGAACAACACCGCCGATTAATAGTATCTTGTAATCGAGCGCGACAAAGGCACCAAGACTGGTGGCAATCCCCTTACCACCGTGAAAATGTAGCCATAGTGGCCAGATATGTCCGGCAATAACAGCAACGACCACAGCACTCACGACAACAGGGGAGGGTTCCAGCCATTTGGCTAGCCATACCATTAGAGCGCCTTTCAGTATATCTGTCACCAGTGTGAAATAAAATCCTTTTTTCCCTAATGCACGCCCAGCATTGGTAGCGCCCAGGCTGCCACTGCCGATGGTTCTTAGATCAGTATTAAGCAATATGCGTACCAGCAAATACCCCGGGCTGATTCCGCCAACGAGGTAAGCTAGCAGAATCATCAGGCCATCAGATAAGGTAAGGTTTATAACATCTGTGTAAGGCATGATAGTTTGTTCTCTCTTCCTGTCATCGTTTTATTGCATCTTGGTATTGAAATCATTGAGTTCATTATCCAGACTACCTAACTAATACGTAAACTTACACGACTTTCGTTACGAGGGTGTCGCCTCCACAAACAGCGGCTCTCAAATTACACCTGTAAACGAGAAAAGTGAATATGATCCAAGCTATCAATCTTGGGCCACCTAAATCAACATGGTATATGTTAATCAATTAGGGCGGGACCCCGCAATATACGTGGCTTTCCACTGTCACAAGGAAATTATCAATCTAGAGTCGGCAGATGCCAAGAAGGGTAATAAATGGTGTGCCTGGATGGGCTCAAGCATTCGATCCCCCGACTTATAGTCCGTAGGTCCATGCATAAAACTTTCGTAAGTGTAAGAATTCAAAGGAAATAAATAATGGAGCCGGAAGGGCTTGAACCTTCGACCTGCCGATTATGAGACCCGGCTAGCGAGACTTTAACCCCACGTAAACAGCGCTGTGCAGGTGTTTAACAGGTGCGCCAATACCAGTTTCCTTACCACTAATGCATTCGAAGAATGCTTTTACACGAGTTTATTTAGGTAATTCGTTTCACTAATTACAACCAACTTCCAGCTCTTACCAGTGTCTTTTTAACGAAAATCATCTAAAACAAAAGGACAGGTTGTCGTGAAATTATGGATGTCCTTATTTGTTGCAATCAAAAACGCCATAATGATAGGCTCCTTCAATCACACCGCTGGTATAATATCCTTGCAAACCCCTGAAATCTCCTTTTGCGAAATACACCTTCAATTTAGGGTTCTGATTCATAGCTTTTTTTACATTTTCTACTAATTGTTTATCGGCATTCTTTACCAGAACACCACGAAACCCCGCTGTTAGAGGAAAGATATCGTTGCCACTGTCCCCGCAAAATACAACATCCTCTTTCGTGACACCGTGCTCCTCAGCCACATACTCCAGGGCGGTCTGTTTTGTCGCGCTTGCAGGTAAAAAATCGAGAAGCCCCTTGCCATCTTGTGAATCAAAACTGTATATGATTACTTCATCAAATTTTCCCTTCACCAGTTCATCAACTTTTTTTAACACCTGATCTTTTTTTTCATGTTCAACATAATAGCTCTGTTTGAACTGGTTCTGATGCTCACTTTCCTGTTCCTGCATTGCATCAATCCCGGCAACTGCATCCCTTATTGCCATGGCGTCCCACCCTGGACTTTCTTTTCTTACTTGTTCAATCCAGCCTTTATCAAACTTCCATTCACCATTCTCATATTTTCTAATTGAAGTGCCGACGTCGCCGCACAGAATATTGGGGTACCTGACGCCAAATTCTTTTATTGCATTCTCGGTCAGCTTCAGGTTTCTTCCAGTCACATAGACAACAAGAACATCATGTTTTTCTGTGAGTTTATTGAAGAGATCGATAGCTCCAGTGTCTGGTGACCAGCTGCCATTGGGAAGCAATGTCCGATCGAGATCGGTCGCAAGAATTTTCACGCTAGTGCTCCGTTGTGATTACCATTAAAACCAATAGAGGTGGCCATCAAAGTCTATGACTCAAATGACATCAGGACTTCTTCACCAGCACCATCATCCTGGTAAACCGTGAAGCCGTGATCGGATAGATCAGCCTTCAATGTTAGCGTGACTTCCGGGTGCCGCCAGGAAATATGTAATAGATGCGGCTCGGTCTCGATGATCTTCATCTCACCATTGAATGCCGGTGAGACGTTACGTAACCTGATCAACTCTAGCTGGTCCAGTACAATGGAACGTTCAAGTCCGGACTCGATGTCGATTATTTTTAAAGTGGTGCGGTTAATCTCCTTGTGTCCCGCGGTACGCCCCCTTTCCGCTGCTGCGTAGTCGTTAGTACCGGCAAATAGATCCAGATACCACACCTGTGGGACACCGGGCATA
>JAUVNZ010000099.1 GCA_030599435.1 Gammaproteobacteria bacterium
CTGGGATTTTGAAATGACCATGATTCCGGGTTGGCATAGTGCAAGCTACGGAGTTTACCAATTTGTAAGCATGTTCCACTTTTTCCTGGCATTTTTTGCCATTGTGTTGATTATGTTGCACCGTTCCGGGAAGGTAACAAAACCATACAAACCTTTTGTGTTTAACTATCTTGCTCAAATGATGTTGGCTTTCACGATTTTATGGACCTATTTTTATTTCACACAGTATCTCATCATGTGGTATGGCCGTTTGCCAGAAGAGATGAATCGTTTTAACGGTATGATGTTGAACGACCTGGCACCATTGTGGTGGGCCTTCCTGGTAATGAAATTTATTATTCCGTTTCTTACCTTTGCGGTCTGGACAGCTAATCGCCACAATCCAAACGTCATTATGTTTGTAGCCTCCAGTATAATATTGGGTACCTGGATTGAACGTTATACCTGGATATCTGGATCGGTATCGCCTGAGTATTACCATATTCCAATGACATCCATTAGTGATGTGTTGGTGACACTGGCCGTCCTGGTGGTAGGCTGGTTCTCAGTAAAGATTGTAATGAACAAATATGGTTTGGTCAGGGCCTGATTTTTCACAAATACTGCACACAAGGATCCTTCGGGACCCTTTTTTTTTGGCCATGGATGGCCTTATGCCGTAGAGCACAGGGATGTGCGAGAGCGGCTATACCAAAAGTATACAAATATCAGTAAGTTAACCTCTAAAAGCCCAGTTTATAAGAATATTAATATATAGTATATAACCTGCAGGGTAATCTCTGCTATGCTCTTTTTCCATTGTTGCATCGATATGGCCTACCACTGTACGTCTCCGGGGTTGATCGAGTGTATTTGGTGATACTTTCGTTAGTAAAAAGAGATGTCATTAGATGGTAAAAATAGAGGATCCAATGAACTCAGATGAGATAGATCATGGTCGCCGCCGATTGCTACTTGCGGCAACAACGGTAGTGGGAGGCGTAGGTACAGCCTATGTTGCGACTCCTTTTATCCTCTCGATGGCCCCTAGTGCCAAAGCAAAGGCGGCAGGTGCACCTGTGGATGTGGATATTAGTAAACTACGACCTGGTCAATTGATGACCGTTGAATGGCGGGGTAAACCGGTTTGGGTGTTACGTCGCACAGAATCCATGCTCGATGCCATGAAGACCCAGGAGAGCGAATTGCGCGATTCGAATTCCGATGAGCTTTCACAACAACCTCACTATGCCAAGAATCCAAGCCGATCAGTCAATCCTGAATACATGGTAATGGTTGGTATTTGCACCCATTTGGGATGTGCGCCAACCTACCGACCGGAGCTGGCCCCAGCGGATTTGGGTGAGAATTGGAAAGGTGGTTTTTTCTGTCCCTGCCATGGCTCAACCTTTGATCTTGCAGGGCGGGTTTTTGCGGGCGTCCCGGCACCTTCCAATCTGGTAGTGCCTCCTTATCATTTTGTTACCGGGACGCGATTGCTGGTCGGTGTTGATCCGGAGACTGCATAATGGTTAACAAGCTGATTTTTATTCGTGACTGGATCGATGCACGATTTCCGATCATTGAGCCCTGGAATGCCCATCTCGCTAAATACTATGCTCCCAAGAATTTTAATTTCTGGTACTACTTTGGATCATTAGCGATCCTGGTGTTGGTAATCCAATTACTGACGGGTATATTTTTGACCATGAATTACAAACCAACGGCTGGTACGGCATTTGCGTCAGTGGAATATATAATGCGCGATGTTCAGTGGGGTTGGTTAATACGTTACATGCATTCTACCGGTGCTTCCTTCTTTTTTATTGTTGTGTATTTGCACATATTTCGTGCCTTTTTGTATGGCTCCTATCGTAAACCACGTGAACTAATCTGGTTGTTTGGTATGTTTATTTTCCTGGTTCTTATGGCCGAAGCCTTTATGGGTTATCTCTTGCCCTGGGGACAAATGTCCTTTTGGGGAGCACAGGTCATTATTTCTCTGTTTGGAGCCATTCCTTATATTGGAGACGATCTATCCTTATGGATTCGTGGCGATTTTGTTGTGGCAGATGCCACGCTTAATCGGTTTTTTGCTTTCCATGTTATTGCAGCCCCGCTGTTGTTGCTGGGGTTAGTGTTGTTCCACATGATTGCGTTGCATTCTGTGGGCTCCAATAACCCGGATGGAATCGAAATTAAAAAGAAGAAAGATGATAAGGGCATACCCCTGGATGGTATTCCTTTTCACCCGTATTACACATTGAAGGATATTGTGGGCACTGTTGTTTTTTTGATGATTTTTTCGGCAATACTGTTTTATGCGCCAGAGTTGGGTGGTTGGTTTCTGGAGAAAGATAATTTTGTACCCGCTGATCCATTAAAAACACCGGAACATATTGCACCGCTTTGGTACTTCACCCCCTTTTATGCAATCTTACGTGCCGTGCCAGATAAGTTTCTGGGTGTAATGGCCATGGGGGCTTCAGTCACTGTGCTGTTTTTGTTGCCATGGCTGGATCGCAGTCCGGTGAAATCAATAAGGTATCGGGGCCCAATATACAAGATAGCTCTTACGATTTTTTTAATAAGTTTCTTTAGCTTGGCTTACTTAGGTACGGTTGCTGCTACACCAATGGCAACACTGTTTTCGCGTATCTTCAGCATTCTTTATTTTGCATTTTTTCTTTTGATGCCTTTCTATAGCAAAATAGATAAGGTCAAACCTGAACCGGAAAGAGTGACTGGAAAGTGAGAGTTTTTGTATTAGTCGTTTCTTTTTTTGTGCTGTTACAGGCAAGCTCCATGACTGTTGCTGCAAGCAGTGGCACTACACTGGATAAGGCTAATATTAAATTAAACGATAGAGATGCCATCAAGCGAGGCGCCAAACTGTTTGTTAGCTATTGTCTTACTTGCCACTCTGCATCCTTTATGCGGTATAGCCGCATTGGGGAAGACATGGGCATGACAGATGAAGAAGTAGCAGAGCAACTTATCAAAGATGGCGCAAAAGTCGGCGATACCATGACGATCACCATGGAGAAGGAGGATGCAAAACGTTGGTTCGGTACGGCTATTACTGACTTATCTGTTATTTCCCGAGCACGAGGAGTTGACTGGTTGTACACCTATCTACGTTCTTTTTACCGCGATGAATCCCGCCCATGGGGAGTTAATAATGCAGTATTCAAAGATGTAGGCATGCCACATGCCCTGTGGGAGTTACAGGGTTTGCAAATACCCGAAAAATCAACTGTCATTGATAATGACGGTATTGAGCAGGAAGTGATAACCGGCTTTAAACTCGTTGAGAAAGGTATATTAAATCCTGAGCAGTTCGATGCAGCCATTCTGGATCTCGTAACCTTTATGGCCTACCTTGGAGAACCCAGTAAGTTGCAACGTCAGGCATTAGGTAAATGGGTATTGTTATTTTTGGCCGGTTTTCTAGTGATTGTTTATTTGCTGAAAAAAGAATACTGGAAAGATGTTCACTGATTTTGCGGTTTATTAGCAGTATATACGCCTTCGATTTGATGTAGCTTTTCTTTATAATTCAAAGCCTTAGAACCAATTCCGTGGATTTTCCCAGAATTCAGGTATACTGCGTCTCTTTTTTGACATTTCATCCCTTACATTCCTTAGCATTAAGTTAGCAGGTGGAGAGCAAGCCATGGCAGTTGTCGCCAATAAAAAATCAGTAATGACCCTTTTTTCAAACGCGTCGGATTTATACAGTCACCGTGTCCGTATCGTCTTGGCGGAAAAAGGCATAAATTTTGAAACAGTAGAAGTTGATCCCGCTAATCCACCCGAAGATCTCATGGATTTGAATCCATATGGCATCGTGCCAACTTTGGTTGATCGTGACCTGGTGCTTTACGATGCACAAGTCATTATGGAATATCTTGATGAACGTTTCCCACACCCACCACTTATGCCTGTTGATCCGGTTTCCCGAGCTCAAAGTCGTATGACCTTGCGCCGCATTCAGCGTGATTGGGACACATGTGTTGATAAGCTGGAGGCAGGAAAGGATAAGGCCAAAGTTGCTAAGGAATTATGTGACAGCCTGGTTGTGATTGCTCCCATTTTTGAAATGAAACCTTTCTTTCTAAGTGATGATTTATCATTACTGGATTGTGCAGTTGCTCCTATCATGTGGCGTTTGCCTGTATACGGTATCGAGATACCTTTGGCTGCCAAGCCACTTATTAATTACGCAGAACGATTATTCGAGTTAGATTGTTTTCAGGCCAGCCTGACTGAACAAGAGCGAGACATTCGCGAAGACTAGCTGGCTAGCAGGAAAGAGCGCGGGTCCGAGATGACAGAATCTAGCACAACTGGTATGAATTCCAGTCGCCCATATTTGATGAGGGCGATTTATGACTGGATTGTAGATAATAAGTTAACGCCGTATTTGCTGGTTAATGCGGAGGAACCGGATGTGCAGGTGCCTGTCGAGCACATCAATAATGGCAAAATTATTTTAAATGTTGATCCAAATGCGGTGCAAGATCTGGATATGTCTGGAGTTGATATTAGTTTTAATGCTCGTTTTAGCGGTAAGCCAACTCAGATTAGTGTGCCTATCTCAGCAGCACTTGCTATTTATGCGCGTGAAAATGGTCGTGGCATGGTGTTCAATGACGATGATGAATCACCAACTGATCCAAATGGGGGAAAAGATAAATCCAATACGCCCAATTTGCGCATAGTTAAGTAATGCCATAGTTAAATAATACATAGTTAAGTAATACAGTGTTAACAAAGTAAAATAAATAATCAGATATTCCAGGAGCTGTAACGTGACCATTTGTAGAAATAAAAATTTACCTAATTCTCAGGCTGGCTTTACCTTGATCGAGGTTATGGTCGTTGTAATTATCCTGGGTATACTTGCTGCTATTGTGGTCCCACGCGTTATGGATCGTCCTGATGCGGCACGTATCACCAAATCGAAACAAGATATTCGTGCAATGGAAAGTGCATTAAACCTCTACAGGCTCGATAATTTTAGTTATCCCACGACTGATCAGGGACTGGAAGCTCTGGTGACTAAACCATCTGGTACACCTGAACCCCGTAACTGGAAAAAATATATGGATCGGTTGGCGAAAGATGCATGGGGTAATGATTACCAATACCTTTCTCCAGGTACAAAGGGTGATATCGACATATTTTCTTTCGGCGCTGATGGGCAACCTGGTGGTGACGAAACGAATGCCGATATAGGCAATTGGGATCTTCAGTAGATTACGATCGAAAGTTATTCCTGATAACTCTTCTGTTACAAGGAATGGTTGCAATAGACTGTTACAAGAGATGCTTAGCAGGCAATGAACAATTTGCCATCAAACACTAAGGAACCCTGCCGACTAACTTGCGTTAGTTTTTCCTTTCAATGCCGATGGTTAAAACTTATGGGCTTCACCTTTAAGTCAAATAATTTTGTTAATAAAACTCATGACCCAGTTAAGGGCGAGCGTGGCTTTACCTTGCTGGAATTGCTCGCGGTTTTATTTATTATCGGCATTATTGTCAGTTTTGCTGGATTATCCGTTGGTCAAAGAACTAGTCGTGCCGCACAGGATGAGGCTGAACGTTTGTACGGTCTGGTGCGTATGGCTGGTGAAGAAACGGTATTACAGGGGCGAGAGCTGGCTGTGGAATTTACGCGAGAGAGCTATCGTTTCCTGGAATTAAGTAATGATAACCAATGGGCCCCCGTCGAGGAGGACACTCTTTTTCGAGAGAGAAAACTTCCCCCGGAGGTGAGCGTTGAGTTGCTTATAGAAGGGGCGGCAGCCAGCTTCGGCGATGAAAAAAACCTGCCTCGTATTTTTGTACTCTCCAGTGGTGAGCTAACCGACTTTGAAATTAGTTTTAATCTAGACGATGAAAAAGGCTATACATTGCGTGGCACTATTGACGGCAAATTAGATCTGTCCCGAGCCGGTGAAAGTGACGTTGATATATAAGTTGGTATATAAGCTGGCATAGTAAGTTGGTATAACAAAGGATGTGTATAAATTTGCCCAATAAAAATGTGCATAACCATAGAAGACGTATAGCGGGCTTCACCTTACTGGAGGTGATGGTTGCCCTGGCTGTTATCGCTATGGCTCTGGCTGCAGCCACCTCGGCGGTATCAGGAAACATTCGCAATGCTTCTGGACTGCAGCAACGTACCTATGCTCATTGGGTGGCGATGAATAAAATGGCTGAAATGCAGCTTGCTAAACAATGGCCTGCCACTAAAACCACTAAGGGTAGTTCGCTGATGGCAAAGCAGGAGTGGTACTGGTC
>JAUVNZ010000103.1 GCA_030599435.1 Gammaproteobacteria bacterium
ATATGTTCGCGCCAGTCGTGACCAGTTCGCGTCGCCGTACCGTGTGGCTAGGCATTAACCTAATTACCGCGTTACGGGCTTCGTGGGTTATTGGTCAGTTTGACGCGACTATTGAGAAACTGGTGGCTCTGGCTGTGCTTATGCCCATTGTCGCCAGCATGGGTGGCATTGCCGGCAATCAGACGCTGACGCTGATGATTCGTGGTATTGCTCTGGGGCAGGTGAGCAAAACCAATGCTCGTAAACTGTTAAATAAAGAACTATTGGTCGGAATTCTCAATGGCACTATTTGGGCATTGGTTGTCGCGGGTGTGGTGATATTCTGGTTTAACGATTACCAACTGGGCGGCATCATTGCCGCAGCCATGCTGATAAATCTTATTGTTGCTGCACTGGCCGGTGCCACTATTCCGCTAGTATTAAAACGACTGGGTATAGATCCCGCGCTTGCCGGTGGTGTGGTGCTTACCACGGTTACCGATGTTATCGGTTTTCTCGCTTTCCTTGGGTTAGCTGCACTGGTACTTGCCTAGCTGCAAACAAATACCGCACATGCTACAACCTGAAACGCCAAAACTCACCGTCGACATCATCATCGAGTTAGTTGATCAACCCGATAAACCCATACTGTTAATTGAGCGAAAAAATCCACCTTTTGGCTGGGCGTTACCCGGTGGGTTTGTGGATGTGGGTGAAACATTAGAACAGGCAGCTGTGCGTGAAGCAGCAGAAGAAATTTCTCTTCCTGTAAAACTCAAAACATTGTTAGGTTGTTATTCAAATCCACAACGTGATGCACGAATGCACACAGTGAGTGCTGTTTACATTGCCGAAGCAACCGGTACGCCAATAGCTGCAGACGATGCCGCTAATGTAAAAAGTTTTTCACTTAATGATTTGCCTGAAATACTGGCGTTTGATCACGGGTTAATATTGGAAGATTATTTGGCGTATCTCAAAGATGGCAGGTTGGCACCATTGCGATAAACCATAAAAATACGAATGACTGCTATCAGCTGATAGCGGACCTTCAATGGTGATATTCATAGGCCAAGTAGATGAAATGAAATGCCGTTCCATCTCAATAGTTGACAAGCAGGGCTGAACAACCAAAAATACTCACCAATGCAACGGTTTCTCATACATTTTCTAGTGCTAACACTAATCGGAAGCGGATTAGTGTACGCGGCTGACAGTGATGTTGGGGCCGATATTTCCCATACTCAGGGTGATACTGTGCTCGTGGCACAAACTGGTTCCACCCAGCATAATGATGAAGAACACCACGCGCATCACGGGTGCCACTTCTCTCTACATATGATTGGACTAATCTGCGAATCAATATCCTATATTATGCCCGTTGATCCCAGAAATTCTTATATGAGTTTAACTAAAACGTATATCTCGCGTTTATCTGTACCACCAACTAAACCTCCTCGCAGCTAAAACAAGTCGATTTTTAACGCGTTTCACCTAACGTTTGCGGTGTTGCGCATGTAATACAGTTCTGCGTGGAAGATTCTTATGAAATACCTAATCAAATATGTCGTACTTATAATTCTTTTATCCACCGTTCCTGCTTGGGCTGTGGATGAGCACAGTGAAAAGAACGCTAAGCAACACAGTGACGAGCATGGAAAGAAAAAAGATACTCATAGCGATGAAAATGGCGATAACCATGAGGGTGAAGAAAGTAGTGTTGAACTAACTACTGCGCAATTACAGGCAGCTGGAATCGTTATCAGCGAATTACAGCCATCAGAAATCAATAACGAAATACGTGCTCCAGGTGAAGTAGTGTTCAATAGCTATCGATCCAAAAAAATCACGCCACGCATCAGCGCACAAGTTGTACAACGGCATGCTCGTCTAGGGGAATATGTAAAACAAGGGCAATCATTGGTTACCTTGTCCAGTGTAGAAATGGCAGATGCCCAAAGTGAGTTACTGATTACAGATCGAGAATGGCGGCGGCTTAAAAAATTGAAACGTAGGGTGGTTTCAGAAAAAGCTTATTTGGCGGCACAAATTGCCTACCAGCAAGCAACTGCCCGCGCGCTTGCTTTTGGAATGAATAAAACGCAGATAAAAACTTTTTTAAAGCAAGATGATGCTAGCAAGGCAGCGGGGAATTTTGAGCTGTATGCCACGCAGGATGGCACGGTCACACGTGATGATTTCACCACAGGTGAAATCATCGAGCCAGGACGTGTGTTGTTTGATATCCGTGACGAGACATCTCTTTGGGTAGAAGCACGACTCACCCCAAGAGATGCTCATCAGATTAGTGAATCTGCACTAGCAACGATTCACCTTGGAAATACGGTATTAAATGGACGAGTCACACAAATTCATCATACGTTGGATGAAAGCACACGCACTCTTGCTGTTCGAATTGAGGTGGCAAACACAGAAGACCAACTACACCCAGGCCTTTTTGTTAATGCTCGCATCAAAGCTGATAGCGCCCATACTGCATTGAGCGTTCCCGCTAACGCTGTACTGCGCAGCCCGGATGGTGATTGGCAGATCTTTATAGAAGAAAAACCCGGCCATTTCAAAGCAAAAGAAGTTAATGTGTTAAACACGGTAGGCGATCGAACCATCATTGATGGTATCAAACCTGGCACGCGAGTGGTGACTCAGGGTGCTTTCTTTATTCAGTCGGAATTTGCAAAAAGCGGCTTCGATATACATAACCATTAATGGAAGGTCGATATGTTAAATAAAATAATCGACCTTGGAGTCGAAAATCGTTTGTTGGTGGTATTGGTACTGCTAGCTTCAATCGTTGGTGGCATTCTTATTTTACCCAACCTGAATCTTGATGCTTTTCCTGACGTAACTAATGTACAGGTTCAAATCAACACCGAAGCGCGTGGTTTGGCATCGGAAGAAGTTGAACAGCTCATTACTTTCCCTATCGAGGCGGTAATGTACGCCTTGCCGGATGTGGAAGAAGTGCGCTCTATTTCCAAAACTGGATTGTCTGTGATCACTGTGGTGTTCAAGGAAGGCACCGATATCTTTTTTGCACGGCAGCTAGTGTTCGAGCGTCTGCAAGCCGCCAGGGAACAAATACCAAAAGGCATTGGTACACCCGGCATTGGACCTAACACTTCCGGTTTAGGTCAGGTTTACCAATACATCCTGCGTGCAGATGATCCAGACAAATTTGATGCTATCACTTTGCGAAGTCTCAACGACTGGGTGGTAAAACTGTTACTGATGCCAGTGGGTGGTGTCACCGAAGTTCTCTCTTTCGGTGGTGATGTTCGTCAGTATCAAGTTCAGCTCAACCCACAACGTTTACTGGCTTTTAACCTCAACAGCGACGATGTAGCCGAGGCCATCGAAGCCAACAACCGAAATGCCGGGGGGTGGTATCTGGATCGGGGTTCAGAACAGTTAGTAATTCGTGGCGTGGGTTGGCTCCGCAGTGGTGAAGATGGCTTACACGACATTGGTAATGTTCCACTGAAAAATGAAGATGGCGTGCCTGTGCGAGTGCGTGATGTAGCTGAGGTGACCTTCGGCGCGGAGATTCGCCAGGGGGCGGTAACCATGACCCGCCGCGATGCAAACGGTAACCCAGAACCACTGGGCGAGGTAGTGGCTGGTATCGTGCTCAAGCGCATGGGTGCCAATACTAAGGCGGCCATCGATGGTATTAAATCAAAGCTACCCGCTATCCAGACGGCACTACCTAAAGGGGTAACCTTGGAGCCTTTTTACGATCAATCCGATCTGGTAGATCAGGCGGTGACTACGGTAACCAAGGCTTTGCTTGAAGCCTTTGTGCTCATCGTCATCATACTTATGTTATTCCTGCTTAATGTACGTGCCACCATTCTGGTGCTTATTTCGGTACCCATTTCCATTGGTTTTGCATTAATGGCGATGGCCTATTGGGGTGTATCTGCCAACCTGATGTCGCTGGGAGGGTTAGCTATCGCTATAGGCATGATGGTTGATGGTTCCGTCGTCATGATGGAACATGTGTTCAGCCATTTAACCCGACCCGATGCTCAGCATCATCGACATGCCCAACAGGTATTAGCGCCTGGCGACAAACACCCCTACGATGCTGGTAGTGACGATCACGGTATTGCCTTACGTATTCAAGAGGCTGCGCGCGAAGTGGGTCGACCAGTGTTCTTTGCGGTGATGATTATCATCATCGTATTCGCGCCTTTATTTAGTCTCGAGGGCGTAGAAGGAAAGTTGTTCCAGCCCATGGCCATTTCGATTGTGTTAGCAATGATTGCTTCATTGTTTGTTGCTTTAATGGTCGTACCTGCTTTGGCAACTTATCTATTTCGTCGTGGTGTAGCGCACAAAGATAGCCCCATTATGCGGCCACTTGATTCTCTCTACCGAAATTTGCTAAGCAATGCGCTAAAGCGACGCGTTCGAATAGTGGGAATTGCTGGATTGTTATTCGCGGGTTCACTAGCATTGGTGCCTTTGCTTGGTACTGAGTTTGTACCAGAGTTAGAAGAAGGCACGCTGAATATTCGCATCACCCTAGCACCTACTTCCAGTTTAAATACCTCGCTTGAGGTTGCAAAAAAGTTGGAAGCGCAGCTAATGACTTTCCCTGAAGTATTGTACGTTTCCAGTCGAGTAGGACGCGCTGAAATCGGTGGTGACCCGGAGCCCGTTTCAAATGTAGAAATATTTGTTGGCATCAAGCCAGTAGCTGAGTGGACGTCTGCTCCTGACCGCAAGGCTTTACAGGTTCTGATGGAACAAAAGATGTCTGTACATCCAGGCCTGCTATTTTCTTTTTCGCAACCCATTGCTACCCGTGTGGATGAATTATTATCTGGCGTAAAAGCGCAGCTGGCCATTAAGCTATTTGGCGCAGATCTTAACGTGCTGGCTAGAACGGGTAAACAAATTGAAACACTGGTACGAAAAGTGGAAGGCACCCGCGGCGTAGAAATGGAGCAGATAGCTGGTGAATCACAGTTAACTGTGCGACCTAATCGGGATGTGCTCGCACGTTATGGCATCTCGGTCGCACAAGTGATGGATCTAGTATCCGATGCAATTGGTGGTCGTGAAGCGGGACAAGTGATTCGTGGCAACGAACGTTATGATATTTACGTACGCCTGGGCAAGATACATCGTAACAGTGTAGAAGCTATTCAAAGCTTGATTCTGCAAGCACCCAGCGGTGCTTGGGTAAAACTGGGCGATGTGGCACAAGTTGCAATCGAATCCGGCCCACCGCAAATTCGCCGAGATGATGTGCAGCGCCGCGTGGTCATACAGGCTAATGTCGAAGGACGCGATATGGGGGGTCTAGTTGCTGAATTACGTGAACGCATTGATACAGAAATTAACATGCCCACTGGCTACACTGTAGTATTCGGCGGGCAGTTCGAAAACCAACAACGAGCACAAGCACGACTTATGGTCGTGGTGCCGCTGTCACTGGGGTTAATATTCCTTTTACTATATTTTGCTTTCAATTCCGTTGGTCAGGCTATGCTCATCATGATTAATGTGCCACTGGCATTAATCGGTGGCATTGCAGCACTTTTTATTTCAGGCCAGTACTTGTCGGTGCCCGGCTCTATTGGATTTATAGCTTTATTCGGAGTAGCAGTTTTGAACGGCGTCGTAATGGTTAATGCTATCAATCAGCGTCTTCTTGGAGGCAGCAATGTACATGAAGCTGTATTTGAGGGTGCGCTTTCACGCTTGCGGCCGGTGTTGATGACAGCATCTATCGCCGCACTAGGATTGATTCCGATGTTGCTATCTAGTGGTGTTGGTTCTGAGGTGCAACGACCCCTTGCCACAGTGGTTGTTGGAGGCTTGATATCATCTACATTACTGACTTTGTTTGTGTTACCAGTTTTGTATGGTATTTTTTCCCGCGAAGGGTATGAGTGACTTTCCAAATCGACTGAACGTCCGCTTTTGGCCAACAGCAGTCGTTCAGTATTACCGATGTGAATGACCGCAATCGCTGGCGATTTCAACCGGTCGACGCAACACTTAGTCGAAAGTGTCATTGCCTAACGAAAATAGTTTTGAATCAAGGAGATGGCCAAAGTGTCAAAAGATGCTGA
>JAUVNZ010000067.1 GCA_030599435.1 Gammaproteobacteria bacterium
ATTAGCAAACAAAAAGTTTTCATTGCATCTTTGGCAATACTGTTTGCACTGCTAATCTGCCTTCCTGTGATGGCAAGTGATGATGACCACGAAGACGCCGACCACGAAGATGTCGACCACGAAACAGCACGCCGGCTTCAACAGGCCGGCGCCATCCTGCCCCTGGAAACCATTATTGAAAAAGCACAGGTCATCCATCCCGGACGCATTCTGGAAGTAGAACTGGAAATAAAACGTGGTCAGTATCAATATGAAATTGAAATAATTGATGAAAGCGGCCATGTGTGGGAAATGAGGTTCGATACACAAACAGGCCAACTACTGAAACAGGAACTGGAAGACTAACCATGCGTCTGTTACTCGTCGAAGATGATGATGTACTACGTCAGGATCTTAAACATGACCTGGTAAAAGCAGGTTATGCGGTAGATGAAGCCAACAATGGTGTGGATGGTGAATTCATGGGAAAGGTCGAACCCTACGATGCCATTATTCTGGATCTAGGCCTACCCCAACGGCCCGGCCTGGAAGTTTTAGGCAACTGGCGTGCCCAGGGAAACAAAATACCGGTCATCATTCTTACTGCACGAAATGCCTGGCATGAGCGGGTAGACGGCTTCAAGGCTGGTGCCGATGACTATCTCGGCAAACCCTTTCACCCGGAAGAACTCACTGCCCGTCTCAGCGCCCTCATTAAACGGAGCAAACAACAAGTCGGCAGCCTCATACTCAGTGGCTTGGCCCTGGATGAAGAACGGCAGATGGTTACTACAAGCGATGGCACAACACTGGAACTTACTGGCACTGAATTCCGGCTGCTACGTTATTTCATGTTACACCCTGGCAGGATACTGTCTAAATCTACTCTCACTGAACACGTCTATGACTATGATTCCGACAAGGACAGCAATGTCATTGAAGTTTATGTCAAACGCCTACGACAAAAACTCGGTAAAGAATTTATTCAAACTCGCCGAGGACAAGGATATATATTTATGGAGACAGACTAGTGCGTTCCATTCAGTCTCGCTTAAGCCTTGGTCTATTGATTAGTCTGGTTGCCATCTTTACCATTCAATGGCTGCTTGTGAATCAAGCGGTACGCGTACTGGCAGAGCACTATATTAGTGAACGACTCATGCATGATGCCGAAGCATTGCTTGGATCTGTCGATATCGATCCGCAGGGACAATACTTTCTCAACCATACGTCCATTAACCCTATTTTTAGGCGTCCCTTTTCAGGTCACTATTACCGTATCAACATTGATGGACAAACCCATCGTTCACGTTCACTTTGGGATCAGGAGTTAAGTATCCCAGACACCGATATATCGAGCACCGTGAAATCTTTTATTCCCGGCCCCCAGAAAAAAACCTTGCTGCTTTTGTCAAAACAATTTTACAAAAAAGATAAAGCTATCCAGATTGCCGTGGCAGAGGATTTTAGCCCTGTTGAGACCGATCTACGAAAATTCCAAATAGGTTACGCTTTGAGTTCTCTGTTAGCACTTGGCCTGCTTATCGGTGTACAAGCTTTTTTAATTCGAAAAAATTTTACACCCCTCAATAAAACGCGCCAGGACTTAAATCTTCTTGAGCAAGGTAAAATAGAAGCCCTCAATGAAAATGTCCCTGGCGAAATATCACCCCTGGTAAAAGAACTCAATCGTCTATTGAAAAATCTGCGCCAACGTCTACAGCGTTCACGCAATGCCCTGGGTAACCTCACACACGCCATGAAGACACCACTAACCCATTTACAACAAATAGGACACCGAGATGAACTCAATGACATTCCTGAAATTAGGGATCGTCTGTTAGCCCAAGCAACGCAACTGCAGCATCTTATTGAGCGCGAGTTAACAAGGGCACGCCTCGCTGGTCATGGCATCCCTGGACAGCACCTGAATGCTTCAGCAGAAATAAAACCTCTGATCGAAAGCCTTACGGTCATCTACCAACAAAAACAACTGGATATTCAATCCAGGCTGGAACTTACACGGGATCTGACCATGGATCGGGAAGATTTCCTCGAACTCATGGGTAATTTGCTGGACAACGCCTGCAAGTGGGCTGTTCACAGGATTGAACTTCTCATAAGTGACAATGATGGTTTGCAAATAAAAATTGAGGATGATGGACCAGGCTGTGCCGAACATGAGCTGGAAAAATTGACTCAGCGTGGACTACGTATCGATGAAGAAACATCCGGTCACGGTTTGGGGCTAGCTATAGTGCAAGACATTATTGATAGCTACCAGGGAAACATTCACTTCGATCGCTCACCCAGTCTGGGTGGTTTGCGAGTTCAGATAAAACTCGACGCATAACCAACTTTCCAGCTACGAAAAAAGTACAAATTAAGTCGGCGGTTTTTCGAACCGCCGCTGTCTAAAATCGAGGAGCAGAAAGGATGTAAGTTATTGAAAAATATGGCGGAGACTAGCCCAGGGATGGGCGTAGTTACGACTCCATGGACGGAGGAGGTAGAATCGCGCCGGGAGCAGCGATCGAGAGTAATGCAGGACGCAATTACCGAGCGAGGGATTCGAACCCCCGGACGGTTGCCCGTCAACGGTTTTCAAGCCCGTTTAGAGTACATTGTTTTATAAGAGCTTTTTTCTTAAGTGTCTGAAAACTTTAGCACTTAACGTCACTCTGGATCACATTGAATCATGCAATGTAACGTTCAATCTGTCCCAAATTTGTCCCAAAAACGTTCATTATTTAGTCGTAAATGAATCATATGAGAGGGCTGAACCTTCAATTGAGAACTTATTCAGATTTGAGCGAGTCTTCTGGTGCTTTATGTGACAATTTAAAAAAGAGATCAATATAGGGTTCGTTCCTGATCATTGGCGACCGTTGTTCATCGAAACCGATAATTTTAATATCACTAATACCTTTCACTGTGATTTCTCCTATGCACACCCGTAATAGACGGGTGCTTATTTATAGAGCTCGGTCCTGAAAACTGGATTTTGGCGCTGAATCGATAACTAACGCCGTCGTCCTCCCTTCTTGGGTGACTCAAAACTAATTTTCATTGGTCTACCATTAAAGTCCTTGCCGTTCAAACCGGCAATAGCAGCACGGGCCTCATGACCTTCCATTTCAGCAAAACCAAATCCTTTGCACTGGCCCGAAAAAACATCGGTCACCAGTTTGGTTGATCGCACGATGCCAAACCCGGACAACACTGCCTGAAGATCTTCCTCGCGGGTACTAGCCGGTAAATTGCCAATAAACAGTTTTTTCAATTCACTTCCCTCTTGGATACGGTAACCGTTGAAAAAAATAATAAACAAAAAAAGAACCCCGCATAGGCGGGGTTCTCTGTATCAGTTAAGCGATGAGGAGTGACTTAAGCAGCACTTACATTGCTCGCCTGTAGTCCCTTGGGACCGTTTTCTACCTCAAAAGTGACTGATTGACCTTCTGTGAGGGTTTTGAAACCAGAGCCCTGAATTGCGTTGAAATGAACAAATACATCATCACCGCCATCACTTTGAGAAATAAAACCGAAACCTTTCGATTCGTTAAACCACTTTACAGTACCTGTAGTCATAATTTTTACCTTAAATAAATTAAATAATTAGATTGTTGCGTACAGGTAATGAAACGAGGAAATAACTGGGGAAACACGAAGGGAACAACCAAGAAGCGCCTATCACATAATCTGTAGCTGGGCGTACTATAGGCCACTATTCCTGATATAGCGAGCACTGTAATCAATATTTTGTAAATATAGATGGGAACTTACCTTAGAAAGTATTGCCGTTAATCATAAAGAATCAGGGGTTCCCCCTTTAATAAACCCTTTATGCTGCCAGGATGTGTTACCATTGTCGTTTACATTCTCCATGTTTACGTGACGCATTCCTGTCTGTATCTCTTCGTGGGTTTTATAGGTAAGAACGCCACGGAAGACCATTTCTCCCCCCTCCACTGCTTCACTTCAATGGCATGGGAAGATCCTGATAGTTGATAGATTTACGACTCATATCCATGCACGCCTTAATGTCTGGCTTAAGCCTAACTATTGTAATGAGCCTCGAATATAAGAATGAACTGACAAAACAACATCAATACTTTGGCAGGACTCCCTCAATTAAACGTCTAAAACACATGAGGCAAGATTAGTGGACATAACATACAACGATGAATGGAGCGAATCAGAATTCATTATTGAATGCATTGAGAAATGCGATCCTCCAAAGGATATGACGGGTAATGATTGGTATCGATACATCGTTAGGCAGAATAAGAGAAAAATTACCGGATTTAAAACTGGAACCCTGAAAAATGTCACTGAACATGTTGAGAGCTTTACGGAAGGCCTTAACGAGCGATCTATCGGTGGAGTCTCACCTAATGCACATTCTACACGCGGTAAAAAATAGTTGGTTCCCAATCATGCGCCCCTAAATACCAATGTCTGGTATTTTGTTGGCCCTTCAACATAATTAAAATTTCCTTAGGTAACCCCCTCTTGCATATAGAAATAATCACCACACCCAATGAAGCGTTAAAAGAGAGTGGATTTGGAACAATAAAAGCCTGTAAAAGCGTTTTAGACACCATTAAACGGATGGGTTTCAATGCCTCGCTAAGTATTTGCAAAACGAAAAATGATTTAGATGACATCATCAAAAGAAAGCCTGAACTGGTCATCTTAGCGGTGAAATATATTCCTGCCATCAATAACGATAAAACCTGCGGAGATGACATTTGGCTGTCTGATTACTTTGCCAGCCATGGTATTAATTTCACAGGCTCATCAAGACAAACACTAAAATTTGATTCCAATAAAGTGCTTGCCAAAATGCATCTAAAAAACAAAGGTATTAAGACCGCTAATTATTTTATTGCCACGCCTGGCCAGTATAAAGCCGAAAGTGAATTACCCGTCACGTTCCCACTGTTTTTAAAACCATTGGATGCGGCAAATGGTAACGGGATTGACGATTTATCCTATGTAAATAACTTTACAGAGTACGAAAGAAAAATCGTATCGTTATATGAAACTTACAATCAACCAATATTGGTAGAGGAATACCTGGATGGTCGTGAGTTTACCGTTTCTGTTATCAATACATCCGATGAAAAACTTATCGTATCCGCGGTTGAAGTTATACCACCAACATCAACTCATGGGCTAAGAATTTTGGGCGCACAGGCGAAAAAAGATAATTCTGAAAAACTCATCGAAATTGTCGATGATGAAGTCGCAAACAAAGTCACAACACTCGCTATTGATGCGTTTAATGCCTTGGGCGCTAGAGATTTTGGGCGCATTGATATTAAAACCGATAATCACGGAGAATGCTTTTTCATGGAAGCAAATCTGGTACCCGGCATGACCTTTGGCTCCAGTTATTTTCCTAAAGCTTGTGAAATAGCGCATGAGTTTGCATACGATAAAGTGGTCGAGCTACTATTAGCCGGAGGACTTGCAAGAGCTTCCTCAACCATTCCCCCTAATATTAACCCCGATACAGATGGCAAGTTCGTCGCTGCTATATAAAGAATGAATATCGAGGAGTTCCAGCAGCATGTCCTATGAGCTTTTCGTCGAAGTTACCCGTAATGACACAGTCGAAAGTCGGCATTTTGGTGCTGCCGTGGTGTGTGACTACAAGGGCGCTGTTGTGAAAAGCTGGGGTGACACCGAAGGTTTGGTTTTCCCACGCTCTGCCCTAAAACCAATGTTGGCCATTCACCTGGTTGAAAGTGGTGCCTCTATTCATTACTCCCTAAGTAACGCAGAATTATCGTTAGCCTGTTCATCTCATCAGGGCGAACAAATGCATCAAACACTGGTGCGATCATGGCTAACCCGACTGGGATTAACGGAACAACATTTGGCCTGTGGTGCAGTACTACCTGAGCATACCGAGAGTGCTCACCAACTTTTGGCTTCCGGGCAACAAGGCTGCCGCATTCATCACAATTGCTCGGGCAAGCACACCGGATTTTTAACCACTGCACAGCATATGGATTTATCACTGGATAATTACCATCGAGCGGATCATCCATTACAACAATTATCACTGGATATACTTTCCGATTTGGCAGACATTGATATTAAACAATATCCAATGGGGATTGATGGATGTGGATTACCGGCACCCACTATGCCTTTGCAACAGCTTGGACGTGCCACAGCGCGATTCGCCAAACCTGTGGATTTGTCAGATGAACGCGCGCAGGCCATTTACCGACTTCATGAAGCCATTACCAATGAACCGCTTTACATTGCCGGGCATGGGTCTGTGGTCAGCGAGTTAAACGAAGTCACCAAAGGTTCTGTGCTAGCTAAGACCGGTGCCGAGGGTGTAATCACGGCAGCCTTACCTGAACAAGGCCTGGGCATTGCAGTGAAAATTGCGGATGGCAGTAACCGCGCACGCTCAGTCGCATTATTAGCCATCCTGGATTACCTGGATGCTTTAACTGAAGAAGAGAAACATCAACTTCAGACGCATATCGCCCCAACGATAGTCAATTCAAGAGGCTTGACCGTGGGAGACATTCGCCCAGCGGCAGCCTGGCTGCAATAAAAAGTTGTCATAACAAATGTGGACTGACCCTATTTATTCATTTATTTTTAACATCACTCAGGAGCAACACCCATGGGTAAAGAACAGAAAAGCAACAAGCAAACCAAGAAAAAACCTTTATTGACAGCAAAAGAAAAGAAGGCTGCCAAAAAGGAAAAGAAAGCCAATAAACACCACAAGGGGCTTATGGATTAATAAAAAGTAATCGGGGGATTCAAATTTACCAGACTCCCTTCTTAATTTTCTTGTCCCCGGTTTAAAACATTACACAAACAAATATTAGCCATTGAACAGGACAAGTACACCGTATTCAGTAACGTATCGGCACTGCAGGAATTTCAGCCCAAGAGATCAACGGTTTTTTAGACCGCCGTTGTGGAACATTAAGGAATAGAAATGACGTAAGTCATTGAAAAATATGGCGGAGAGCGAGGCCGCTTCGCACATCCTTGTGCTCTCGCGGCACCTGCACATCCATGTGCATTGGGATTCTTACGTTCGAATCCGCTACACGATATAAACAAAAAGCCCCCATAAAGGGGGCCTTTTGTTTATATGGCGGAGAGCGAGGGATTCGAACCCCCGGACGGTTGCCCGTCAACGGTTTTCAAGACCGCCGCTTTCGACCACTCAGCCAGCTCTCCAGAAAAACTTATTGTTGTGTATCTATATAATTCTAACTTTCCTCGAACACGCGGCTATTACCGCCGCTCTACTCGCCCCATCTATGGGGCTCGCCCTTCGGGCCAGCTCACTTTGTTCGCTGTCCCGATTTGTTCCATACAAATCGGTCGACCACTCAGCGACGTGCATGGATGCACTAATGTCGCGGTGGCCATGGATGGCCAGGAGCGACCAGCTCTCCAGATAAATCGAATTGTGTGTCCACCATTACCCCGGTGAATCATTAGGGGCGACGGAACCGCCGCTCTGCCCCTATATATGGGGGTTTGTATGCCTTGAAATCCGGGGTTTTCACCCCCACTAAAGGCAAGGCGGGCAATGATACTGAATCACCCTGTTCTTTACCAACTGATTCAGTGGGTTTGACCCAAAAAGGGGTGGAACTTATACTCCCGACAACGTCTAATAAGACTGAATATATATTATATAAACCTTGGAGATTGTTCAAAAATGAACCGAAACCCTACAGCTATCGCAAGACCCTCAGAATCGGTCCTC
>JAUVNZ010000288.1 GCA_030599435.1 Gammaproteobacteria bacterium
TACCAGGAAGGAGACGTTTAACATGTGTACCTTGTCAGGCAGGATATGATTCTTAAACTGGTCCGGGAAGACCATGATGGTGTCGAAGGCGTAAGAACCACAAATAAGCGCAGACATTATAAATATCCTTTTTTAGAGTACTAATTATTGATTATATAATTGGCCAACGAGCGTAGATGATCAATCCCCATATTACACTTGAGTTTACCAGGCTGATTAATACCGCAGCTGACCCAATGTCCTTGGCACGACCCGAGAGCTCATGATGTTCAGAACCGATGCGATCCACAATAGCTTCTATAGCTGAGTTTATTAGTTCTACAATTAATACCAGGAGTAAGGCGCCTATTAATAAGGCACGTTCAACCGCGGTTTGTCCCAGCCAAAAGCTGATAGGTATCAGTATTACACAAAAGGCAAGTTCCTGACGAAATGCAGATTCATTTTTAAACGCAGCCCGCAGACCCAGTAATGAAAAACCAAAAGCATTGATGATTCGTTTAATACCGGTTGTGTCTGGTTTGCCCATAGGTGGTTTAGTCTTTAGTTGGCGAATATTTTAGATTGAGTTCTCTTGCAGCTTTAACATCGTCAAGACGTCGTACTGGGAGAGTATAGGGCGCATCTTTTAATAGTTCGACATTTGTATCCGCTTCTTCCTGTATTGTTTTCATAACTGCCGCAAAAGCATCCAGGGTTTCTTTGGATTCTGTTTCTGTTGGTTCAATTAATAAACATTCCGGTACGATTAACGGGAAATACGTGGTTGGCGCGTGAAAACCATAATCCAGCAAACGCTTGGCAAAATCCATGGCGGTAACGCCCTGTTCTTTAGCTTGTCTTTTCAGGGTAAGGATAAATTCATGGGTAGCACGTCGTGACGGCAAGGCCATGTCAAATCCAGCCTCTGTGAGTTTGGCCATCAGGTAGTTTCCATTAAGCGTAGCGTAATCTGCGGTACGTACCATGCCTTCACGACCTAATAACAGCGCATAAACATAAGCGCGCAATAAAACACCAGTATTACCCATGTGGGCTGAAAGACGGCCAATGCTTTGTGGAAGGTCAGCTTCAGTTAACCATCGGTACACATCTTTACCTTTGCCAACAGCAGCATCCTTACCTACTATAGGTATCGGTAAAAAAGGTTTCAGCCTCTCACTCACGCCAACAGGACCAGCGCCTGGGCCGCCACCGCCATGTGGTGTTGAAAATGTTTTATGCAAATTCATATGAATTACATCAAAACCCATGTCACCGGGTTTAACCTTGCCTAGTATGGCGTTAAGGTTGGCGCCGTCGTAATAGAGCAGGCCGCCCGCATCATGCACAATTTGCGCGATTTCTTTAATGCGACGATCAAATACACCAAGTGTTGAAGGATTAGTGAGCATAATGCCGGCTGTTTGTGGCCCGACGACTTCTTTGAGCGCTTCTACATCAATGTCGCCATCTGTATTGGTGGGAATCTCACGTACCTTATAACCACACATGGTTGCCGTGGCTGGATTGGTACCGTGAGCGGCGTCGGGACAAATAATTTCGTTTCTTTCGCTTTTGTTGCCAGAAGTATTGTTAGCTTCATGGTAAGCGCGAATCATCGCTACTCCCGCGAATTCACCCTGAGCACCGGCCATGGGTGAGAGTGATACAGCGGTCATACCAGTGACGTCTTTAAGTATTTCCTGTAGCTCCCACATGCAGGACATTACGCCCTGACCAAAACGTTCCGGAGCTAATGGGTGCCTGCCCAGAAAGCCTGGTAACAGCGCCAGTGTGTTGCAGGCTCTCGGGTTGTACTTCATGGTGCATGAGCCCAGCGGGTAAAAATTTGTATCGATAGAAAAATTCTTTTGCGATAAACGAGTGTAATGACGGACTGCATCCATTTCTGATACTTCCGGTAACATGGGCGGGGTCTTGCGCATCATATTTTCCGGAATTTCAGGCGCAGTGGCGACATCATCTACCATTTGTGTGCCATTGGTTCTGCCAGCAACAGAATGTTCAAAAATTAATTTATCAATTTTATGTTCAGAGTTGAAATCAGAGTTGAAATCAGAGTTGAAATCAGAGTTGAAATCAGAGTTGAAATCAGAGTTGAAATCAGAGTTGAAATCAGAGTTGAGATCGGAGCTCATGCTGATGTCTCCTCTAATGCTTTCTGTAGTGAAGAGACATAGTGTTGCAAATCTTCTGCGGTTTTGGTTTCCGTAACACAGACAAGCAATGCATTGCCTAACTCAGGAAACTCAGTTGATAAGTCATAACCACCTAAAATGCCACGATCTTCAAGTGCGGTTAACACATTGCTAACAGGGTTACTCAGCCGTAAGACTTTTTCGTGAAAACCCGGTCGTGAAAATACAATCTCAACTCCATCGATTGCGCTGAGTTGTTTTTCTAACGAACATGTATTGGCATGACTATTAGCTGCCGTTCTGCGTAGGCCTTCTGGACCCATAAGCGCCATATAGATGGTCGCTGCGGTAGTGAGCAGGCCTTGATTGGTACAAATATTGGAGGTGGCTTTGGAACGACGAATATGTTGTTCGCGTGCTTGCAGTGTTAAGGCATATCCGGGTTTGCCATCCAGATCGTTGGTAGCACCTATAATACGACCTGGCATTTGTCGCACATATTTTTGTGCGCAACACATAAAACCAAAATAAGGGCCGCCGGATGATAGTGGTACGCCTAGTGGTTGGCCTTCGCCGCAAACAATATCGGCTCCTTCTGTTCCCCATTCACCTGGCGGAGAAATGAATGCCATTGCCATTGGGTTAACAACCCCAACCACTAACGCCCCATGAGTATGTGCCCAGTCTGTGAGTGCATCGACATCTTCCAGTACGCCAAAGAAATTGGGTTGAGGAATGATTAATGCAGTAAAGTCACCTGGTTCGGAAGGAAGGCTATTAACA
>JAUVNZ010000192.1 GCA_030599435.1 Gammaproteobacteria bacterium
CAATTAGTAAGTCTGTAATGTAATTTCTTTTATACGCTAACATGATAAAGCATCTTTATGATTATGTTCTTGACAGTGTTGCTGCCATCGATTAGATTCATATCCGCCCGGTTGTACTAGTTGCCGGATTTGTAGTAATAATAATTACAAAATATTACTAAAGGCGGCTACGGCCGCTTTTTTTGTCCGTAACTTTTTTGACCATGGACGACGTGCATGGATGCACTAGTGTCGCGAGAAGGCAGGACGCCTGTAGCGACTGGTCTTCCTGTTTCAATTTATTCTTCAATCTTTTCACCTGGCATTCCTAATATCAACTTACTTTAATGCTCTTTTACGACAGCGACTTAATAAAAACTTTCGAATTACGTTTATAGTTATAAAGTGCCTTGCGTTTCATGGGCAGAGCTTTGATATCTGCTTTCTTGAAACCTCTTTCAATAAACCAGTGCGAAGATTTTGTGGTAAATGCGAACAGTTTTTGCATGCCTTGTTCAAACGCATGTTGCTCAATATATTTTAGTAATGCATTACCACGTCCGACATCTCTGTAATCAGGATGTACTGCAAGACAGGAAAGTTCGGCCATTTGTTCTATGGCTTTGTTCTTATTCTCTTTGTTGCTAACCTTTTTATTAATAAAGAACGGATGAACCGCCGCGCAGGCGATGATCATTCCATCACGTTCCATGATTGCGAAATGGTCAATCTCCATTTCCAGATGTTCACGGGAGCGGCGTACCAGGACATCAGTTTGTTCCAGCGGTGTAATCAGTTCCAGAATTCCAGGGACATCATCAATAGTGGCTTGCCGTGTTCTTTCGTAGCGGTCAGCATTGATCAGTGTACCGATACCATCGCGCGTGAATAATTCCTGTAACAAAGCGCCATCAGTTTGCCGATTGATGATGTGCACACGGCTGACACCGTTTAAGCACAAGTTGATTGAACTTTTCAGGATACGTTCCATGTTTTCAGACAAACGCCGGCGTGAAGCCAACAATTTCTGCGCCTGTTCCAGGGATAGTTCCCGGGTAAGACGTTTGCGGGAGTCCCGTAGATCGGAGTTGGAGCCTTCGGTCAGATACAAAACTTTATCAGCCTTGAGAGCGATGGCTGCTGACGTGGCAACATCCTCAGCGCTCAGATTGAACACCTCACCTGTGGGCGAATAACCCAGAGGTGACAACAACACGATTGTTTTTTGATCCAGCTGAAGTTTGATGGCTTCCGCATCGACACGTCTAACCTCTCCTGTGTGCTGAAAATCAATACCGCCATGGATGCCCAGTGGTTTGGCAGTGATCACGTTACCTGAAGCCACGCGGATACGAGCACCGGCCATGGGAGAATTTGCCAGGCCCATGGAAAGCAAAGCTTCGATATCCACGCGCACAGCACCAGCAGCTTCTTTAACACAGGTTAATGCGGTTTTATCAGTGACACGTAGGCCATTGACGTATTCCAGTGAGGCTCCCTGTTTTTTCAGCCTGGCTTCTACCTGGGGACGGGTGCCATGCACCAGAACCAGATGGATGCCCAGACTATGGAGCAAAACGAAATCATGTATGAGACTGGCAAACTGATCATCCAGCACTGCTTCACCACCGAATACGATGACAAATGTCCGGCCTCTAAAAGCGTTGATATAAGGTGCAGAATCACGAAACAAGTTTACGAATGATTTGCCCTGGCTTGATTTTGGCAACTGGATCTCCAAATGTCAGTTTGTAATCACAGTTTTAGTCCCGGATTACGCTAATAATTTGGTGTCATTGTACCTTACGATCATTGATATAACAGAGTGAAAATGCTGGTTGGTTATCGGCTGCGTAAAAACCATAAATATGTATAATCAGAAGCCATGTTATTTTGGATATCAGTCAAAAAATAAAAACAGTACTGGTTATTAGCAATACAGGCCAAATTGGTATTGGCCAGGGAGTTGTTGCACGTGTGGGGTAAATTGATTGTTGGGGCGATTGGTTATCTATTAGGTGGGCCTTTGGGCGTACTTATTGGTGTGTTCATAGGCCACCAGATTGATAGCGGCATGATTAGGGCCGGGATTTATCCTGGCGGTGGAAGTATTAGCCACACTGAGATTCAGCAGGCATTTTTCGAGGCCACTTTCTCTGTGATGGGTTGTATGGCTAAAGCCGATGGCAGGGTGTCTGAAGAAGAAATATCCCTCGCTCGCCAAATTATGGCGCGAATGGGTTTGCCTGAGGACTCTCGCCGGGAGGCTATTAACCTTTTTTCGCTAGGTAAGCAGCCAGATTTTCCTCTGGAAGATACCTTGTCGCGATTTCGTGAAGCTAGCAGCCGCGCACATAATTTACGTCAAATATTTATTGAGATTCAGCTCCAGGCGGCCTTTGCTGACGGAGAGCTAAACGTGGCTGAGCACAAATTATTGATGCATATCTGTTCTGTGTTGGGATTTTCTCACCTGGACCTGGAGCGGTTGGAATCCATGATTCGCGCCGAACGCCACGCGTCAAAGGGTGGTAGGGGCGGCAGAGTTGACCATGTTTCGGATGCTGACGCATATGCCATTCTCAATATCACCTCCAGTGTGAGTGATGCAGAAGTGAAGCGTGCTTACCGTCGATTAATGAATCAACATCACCCCGACAAACTGGTAGCCAAAGGTCTGCCCAAGGAAATGATGAAGCTTGCAGAAGAGAAGACCCATGAGATACGTGTTGCTTATGAACGGATTAGGGAAACGCGTGGGTTCTAACTCATTGTTTTGATTATGATGATTGGCCCATAATTTGAAGGGTTAAGTATGGTGTTGGTGTCAGGGGCTGAAAATTATCGGCAAATCAGGTAAAGTTCGCGGTTCAAAAATTTAACCATCGGGGTGGGGCTGACGAAGTATCCCGCGCCAACTAACCCATTTTTAATATTGTCGTAACAAGAGGCTTTACCCATGCCAGATTTCAAGATTGCTCCATCAATTCTTTCCGCCGATTTCGCCCGCCTGGGTGAAGAGGTCGATAACGTACTTAAGTCCGGTGCCGACGTGGTGCACTTTGATGTAATGGATAACCATTACGTGCCTAACCTCACTATCGGTCCGCTAGTGTGTGACGCTTTGCGTAAACACGGTGTCACTGCCGATATTGATGTGCATTTAATGGTTAAACCGGTGGATCGCATTATTCCTGATTTTGCTGCCGCAGGTGCTTCATATATTACCTTCCACCCGGAAGCCTCTGAACATATTGATCGCACTTTGCAGCTGATTCAGGGCGAGGGTTGCAAATCTGGCCTGGTGTTTAATCCTGCGACACCATTGGATGTGCTGAAACACGTGATTGACAAAGTGGATATTGTTTTGTTGATGTCAGTTAACCCTGGCTTTGGTGGTCAAAGTTTTATTCCTGAAACACTGAATAAACTGCGTGAAGCACGTGAAATTATTAAAGCTTCTGGTCGTGATATTCGTCTGGAAATCGATGGCGGTGTCAAAGTGGATAACATCTGCGAGGTTGCTGAAGCGGGTGCCGATATGTTTGTGGCCGGTTCTGCAGTATTCGGTGCGGCATCTGATTCCGACGCCAATACTTACGACAGCGTGATCAAAGCCTTCCGTGCGGAGTTGGCTAAGGCCAAAATCTAAAGTACGTCAGCCAATAATTGAGGGCGCCCTTTTTTTCATAAAGAAGTGGCGCCCTTTTTTTGCCCAGGGATGGGCTTATGGCGCGGAGCACATGGATGTGCGAGAGCGGCGCCTGCTGCTAATCCAATTTAACTAATTACAAATTATATTGAGTAGAAGAATGACTATACGTAAACCCGAGATGATCCTCATCGATGTTGACGGCACCCTGGTGGATAGCGTGCCGGATCTGGCCTATTGCGTTGATGAAATGATGAAGGCACTGGATATGCCGACCCATGGCGAAGCCGAAGTGCGCAATTGGGTGGGCAACGGTGTGGAGCGTCTTGTGCGTCGTGCGTTAGTTGGCCAATTGGATGGTGAGCCAGACGAAGCTTTGTTTGAGAAGGCCTATCCG
>JAUVNZ010000128.1 GCA_030599435.1 Gammaproteobacteria bacterium
CACTTCCTGCTCAGTTTTTCCTTTCATCAAGGCTTCTGTCTGTGCAAACACATTGGACATCAGCGCCCGATGATGCCTGGCAATGCAACGAACATTTGAAGACGGCGCCAGAAAATCTGCCGGCACCAGTTTTGTGCCCTGATGCAGTAACTGAAAAAACGCATGTTGACCGGAAATACCAATTTCACCAAACAGTACTGGTCCGGTCGAGTAATCCACGGTTTGTCCCTGGCGATCAACGTATTTACCATTACTTTCCATATCTGCCTGTTGCAGGTAGGCAGGAAATTTATGTAAATGCTGATCATAGGGCAGCACGGCTATGGTCTGTGCATCAAAGAAATTGTTATACCAGATGCCCAGCAGTGCCATGATGACAGGAATATTTTCCTTCAACGGTGTTTTTATAAAATGCTGATCAGCTTCATAAGCACCCCTTAAAAGCTCATCAAAATTATCCTGACCGATAGCAATAACGATAGGCAGGCCAATCGCTGACCATAATGAATAGCGTCCGCCGACCCAGTCCCACATACAGAAAATATTATCTTTTTCGATGCCAAATTCCATCGCAGCTTTTGTGTTAGAGGTAACGGCTGAAAAATGTTTATGGATCTGGCTGTCATCACCCGCTTTATTTACAAACCATTGCCGGGCCGTTTCAGCATTGACCATGGTGTCCTGTGTGGTGAAACTTTTTGATGCGATGATAAAAAAGGTGGTTTCCGGGTTCAAAAACTCCAATGTGTCATTGATATGATTTTCATCGATGTTTGATACAAAATGTATATTCAGATCATGCAGTGAGTATGGTCTCAGTGCTTCCGTAACCATCAGCGGACCGAGATTTGAACCACCGATGCCAATGTTGACAATATCGGTAATCGGCTGATTGAGATACCCCCGCCACGAACGTGTGCGAATCGCATCAGCCAGTTTCTTTACACGTTCATGCTCTTCAAACACGGCAGGCATAACATCTTCACCATCAACCAGCACGGGCTTGCCACTTCTATTCCTTAATGCTGTGTGCAAAACCGCTCTGTTTTCTGTGTGATTAATAGTCTCACCGTTAAACATTTTTTCAATCCAGTCACTCACCTCACTCTCGTCTGCAAGACGAAGCAAATGTTCCATGGTCTGACTACTGATTATATTTTTTGAATAATCAAATAGAATCTCGTTCAATTCCAGAGAAAATTTATCAAATCTCTGAGCATCTTCAGCAAACATATCACGCATATGAGCCTGACTTATTTCGTTGAAATGCTGCTTTAGTAGTTTCCAGGTTGCTGACTTAGTGGCTGATTGAGTTATTTGTGACATAAATTAATATTTTGGTAATGACTCTAGAAAATAGATAGCTTATAGTCTGCCACATTATAAACAGTGTGGCTTTGTTTTTCTGTAGTGCGGCCTCGATTTTTTGATCTGTGTCAACAAGCACTTACTAATTATGATTAACATTCGCCAGCTAATTTTTAGAAGCAAAATAATCCCAGAGGAATACTATGACCGCTAATGCCAAAACCACAACCTACACCTATTCATTTAAAGACGGTGATGGCAAGAACAAGAAACTGCTGGGAGGCAAAGGTGCCAACCTTTGCGAGATGACCCAGATCGGCATTAACGTACCTCCGGGTTTTGTTATCAGCACTGCAGCCTGCCTCGGTTACCTCGAAACTAAAAACCAGGATTTACCATCTGAACTAATGAATCAGGTGCATCAACAGATCAAGACTCTTGAGCAGGACACAGGCAGGGGTTTTGGCGATGCCGACAATATGTTGCTATTGTCCGTGCGCTCGGGTTCTGCTTTATCCATGCCCGGCATGATGGATACCATTCTTAACCTGGGACTAAATTCAACCACTCTTCCCGGCCTGATCAAACAGACCGGAAATGAACGTTTTGCCTGGGACTCCTACCGACGTTTTATACAGCTGTTTGGTAAGGTTGCGCTAGGTATTGGCGATGAAGAGTTCGACAAGCCATTCAATGCCATCAAAAAACGCGAAGGCATCACTGAAGATACCGATCTCACTGTGGAACATATTCGTGAAATCAGTGGCCTGTTTCTTGATGTGGTGCGCAGTGAAACCGGCAAAGCTTTTCCCGAAGATGTTTATGAGCAACTACAGCTTTCTGTCAAGGCTGTGTTCCAGTCATGGATGGGAAAACGCGCCATAGATTATCGCCGTGAATTTAAAATCACCCCGGACATGGCCAACGGTACTGCCGTCAATATACAGACCATGGTATTTGGCAACATGGGTGATGATTGCGCGACCGGCGTTGGTTTTACCCGTAATCCCGGCACCGGTGAAAACGTGATGTTTGGCGAGTTTCTTATCAATGCCCAGGGTGAAGATGTCGTTGCCGGTATACGCACACCAAAACCCGTACACGAACTGGAACAGGAAATGCCGCAAATGTACAAGGAGCTGGTAGCCTTGCGTGACCGGCTGGAAAACCATTATAAAGAAGTACAGGATTATGAGTACACTATCGAAAACGGTGTACTCTATTGTCTGCAAACACGTGATGGAAAAATGAATGCTAGCGCGCGCGTACGCACTTCGCTGGAAATGAGCAACGAAGGTCTGATTACGCGCAACCAGGCATTATTACGCATTGATCCCGAACAACTTGAACAGTTGCTGCATCCCCTGCTCGACCCTGAATCAAAACAGGTGCCAATCGCCCATGGTCTGCCGGCCTCCCCCGGTGCCGCTTCAGGTTACATCGTGTTTGATGCCGACCGTGCCGAACTGGCGCGCGAAGAAGGCGAAAAAGTAATTCTGGTACGCGAAGAAACCAAACCGGAAGATATTCACGGATTTTTTGCCGCTGAAGGCGTGCTTACCAGCCGCGGCGGCAAAACCTCACATGCGGCAGTGGTCGCACGCAGCATGGGAAAACCCTGTGTTGCCGGTGCTGAAGGCATCGATGTTGATGTCGAAAAACATATCGCGAAGGTAGGCGACACTGTACTGCATGAAGGGGATTTAATTACTATCGATGGCGGTAACGGCAATGTATACCTTGGTGAGATCGACACCGTGCCACCGAAGTTTTCTGATGAACTACGCACCCTGCTCAGCTGGGCAGACGAAATCGCCACGTTGAAAATCATGAGTAATGCAGACACCATGGAGGCCGCAACCAAAGCAGCAGATTACGGTGCTATGGGCATTGGCCTGTGCAGAACAGAACGCATGTTTAATGCACTGGATCGGCTGCCGCTGGTGATCGACATGATACTGGCAAAAGACAAAGTGGAACGCCAGGTAGCACTGGACAGACTGCGCCCGATACAGCGTGGTGACTTCAAAGATCTGTTTAAGATCATGTCACCCCGACCAGTGACCATACGCCTGCTGGATCCGCCTATACACGAATTTCTGCCCAACGAAAAACAGCTTGAGCAGGAGATCGAACATCTGACACGTCTCAAAGACACTGTTTGTGGCGTAAATGATTTAATGAACACAATGCAGTTGTTGAACCGCGAAGCTAACGCCAAAGACCTGCCCAAACCTTTTGCGCCCGGCGGACGAGAACTGGTGGACTCTGCCATCGCCAAAAAACAGCAGATGCTAATGAAAGTGCGCGAACTGTTTGAGGTCAATCCGATGCTTGGCCATCGCGGCGTGCGCCTCGGTATCACCTATCCTGAAATTTATGAGATGCAGGTACGGGCAATTCTCGAAGCCGCCGCCGAATGTAACAAAGATGGTTTTGACGTGTGTCCTGAAATCATGGTACCGCAGGTTTGTACCGGTAAAGAACTGTTATGGGTTAGACAAATCGTTGACCAGGTACACACAGATATCGAGGCAGAATATAATATCAAGCTGAAGTTTAAATTCGGTTCCATGATCGAAGTAGTACGCGCCTGTATGCGTGCAGGCAGACTGGCAGAGATCGCCGAGTTCTTCTCCTTTGGCACCAATGACCTGACGCAATCAACTTTCTCCTTCTCACGCGAAGATGCCGAGAACAAGTTCCTGCCTCTATACGAGGAAAATAGTATTCTGCAGGATAATCCATTTGAAACGCTTGATGTTAAAGGTGTCGGTCGTCTGATGGAAATCGCTGTCAATTGGGGGCGTAAAACCAACCCCGATTTAAAAGTCGGCATTTGCGGCGAACAGGGAGGCCATCCAGAATCGATCCGTTTCTGTAATTATATTGGTCTGAGTTACGTTTCCTGTTCTGCACCACGGGTACCGATTGCAAGGCTTGCTGCTGCACAGGCAAAATTGACAGAAGATGATTACTCTCTTGAGTAGCTGAGAGCAAGGGGTCGGAGTCAATTTTATTATCAGGTGTAGTTAACAAACACCATTGTTTATAAAATCGACTCCGACCCCGTACATAAAACCCGGGAAGAAATATCCCTGTAACAATCATAAGTTATTATGTAGGTGCAAAATTGTCGCACCTACAAAAAATGAACTTAACTTACGGGTATTGATTCCGACCCCAGGCGTAGGGGTCGGAGTCACTAAATAAAGAGTCGATTATCAGCCACAGAATGTTATAAGTTGACTCCGACCCCGGAAGTTAAGTGATGAATCCACATAATTCACTCAACTAAAGTTGCGAATTCATACCTATTATTAAAGCCAAAAAGATCAAAGATTAAGTTGGAAGCAAAACTATGAACAAAGTCGAGAAATCAGAAAATATTCAGGACGAATCCACTTCAGATACCGTGGCAACACAGACTAAGAAGAAAAATAATAATCTGGAAAATACCAGTAAATATCCAGGTATTAAAACCGTCATCCATGGCAATGGCGCCGTGGCCCATGTGATGGGACATGTCTGCGGTGGTGTCATCGGTTACCCTATTACACCCTCTACTGAAATCTCCGAAATGTTCGAGGCGTTTCGTGCCAAAGGCGGTTGCAATGTCTGGGGCAAACATCCTTTTTTCTTTGAACCAGAAGGTGAGCACTCCGCGCAGAGTGGAGCCATGGGCGCTACATTAACGGGTGGACGTTTTATCTCTAACGCTTCTTCCAGCCAGGGTATTCTCTACGGACTGGAGTCGCATTATGTCACCGTTGGCAAAAAGGTCGGCGGTTTCGTATTGCAGGTGGCTGCACGTGCGGTATCAAAACACTCATTAAATGTTATGGCCGGGCATGATGATGTTTATGCCCTGTTACCTTCGGGTTATACCATTCTGTTTGGCAGCAATCCACAGGAAGCGGCTGATTTAGCGGCCATCGCCTACCGTGTCAGCTCCCTGTCGATGATAACGGTGACCAATGCAATGGATGGTTTTGCGACCAGCCACATG
>JAUVNZ010000293.1 GCA_030599435.1 Gammaproteobacteria bacterium
GATTCCATGCTGTTTTATGTTTTCTGGGAAGCCATGCTCATCCCGATGTTTTTAATCATTGGTATCTGGGGTGGTGAACGCCGTGTGTACGCAACCATAAAGTTCTTCCTGTATACCTTTCTTGGTTCAGTTTTCATGTTAGTTGCCCTGATTTACATGTACACACAATCAGGGTCATTCGGCATCCTGGATTTCCACGGTTTAAAACTGGGTGCACAGGAACAAACCTTAATTTTTATCGCCTTCTTACTGGCCTTTGCCGTCAAAGTACCCATGTGGCCAGTACATACATGGTTGCCAGACGCTCACGTTGAAGCACCTACCGGCGGTTCAGTGGTACTGGCAGCTATCATGTTGAAAATGGGTACCTATGGTTTTGTTCGTTTCAGTATGCCCATTACACCGGATGCTTCCAGTTCATTAGACTGGTTGATGATCACGTTGTCTCTTATTGCAGTGGTTTATATTGCATTCGTTGCGCTTGTACAAAAAGACATGAAGAAGTTGATTGCTTACTCATCCATTTCACACATGGGTTTTGTGACACTGGGTTTCTTTATCGTTTATTCTATAGTCGAAAATACGGGAAGTCTGCAGGGTGCCGCGATGGGTATAGAAGGTGCGCTGGTGCAAATGATATCCCACGGTTTTATTTCCGGCGCCATGTTCCTGTGCATTGGCGTGATGTATGACCGCATGCACAGCAGAAACATTGCTGATTACGGTGGCGTGGTAAATACCATGCCTGTTTTTTCTGCGTTTATGGTGTTGTTCGCTATGTCGAACGCTGGCCTTCCGGGCACTTCCGGTTTTGTAGGTGAGTTCCTGGTTATCCTCGCTTCATTCAAAGCGAACTTCTGGTTTGCCTTTGCCGCTGCCACAACCTTGATATTTGGTGCAGCCTATACACTGTGGATGATTAAACGCGTTATCTTTGGTGATGTAACCAATGATAACGTTAAAGCCCTTAAAGACATCAACAACCGTGAATTTTTCATCCTCGGCACCTTAGCAGTAGCCGTATTAGCGCTGGGTATTTACCCGGCCCCATTACTGGAAGTGATGCACGTCACTGTGGATCATCTGGTACAACAAATTACTTTGTCCAAACTATAACAACGTCTAAACTATGAACTCTCAAATGAACTTTCAAATACCTGACTTTATGCCTGCATTGCCGGAGATATTCCTGCTCTCAATGACATGCATTATTTTGATTGTTGATTTGTATCTAACAGACAAAACCAGAGTGTTCACTTATCTGCTTTCACTGGGCACACTTGCTGTTACCGCAGCTCTTACCGTTACCATGCACACCGCAGAGCCTGTTTATACGTTTAGTGGTAGTTTTGTTAGCGATAGCATGGGCGACGTGTTAAAAATATTCGTGTATCTGATCACTTCCGTCGTTTTTGTTTATTCCAGACCTTATCTTGAAGCCAGAGGCCTGTTTAAAGGCGAATTCTTTACACTGGGTTTGTTTGGTGTACTGGGTATGATGGTGCTGATCTCTGCACACAATCTTCTTACCATTTATCTCGGCCTCGAACTCCTGTCTCTCTCAATGTATGCCATGGTAGCGCTGCATCGAGATTCAGTCAGCGCCTCAGAAGCCGCCATGAAATATTTTGTATTAGGAGCATTGGCTTCTGGCATGCTGCTTTACGGCATGTCACTAATCTATGGCGTTACCGGTACGCTCGACATAACAACAGTTCATCAACAGGTTGCTCTATTAACTGCGGGCGGTGAATCTATTGTGTTAGGTCTTGGCCTGGTGCTGGTGATTGTCGGCATGGCATTCAAACTGGGTGCGGTACCATTCCACATGTGGGTTCCAGATGTGTATCACGGCGCACCCACCGCAGTAACCATGTACATTGGTGCTGCGCCAAAAATTGCCGCCTTTGCCATGGTAATGCGTTTGCTGGTTGAAGGTCTGGGTGATTTGCATGCTCAGTGGCAAGACATTCTTATTATCATGGCCGTACTGTCTATGGCCGTCGGTAATATTATTGCTATTGCACAAACAAACATTAAACGGATGTTGGCTTATTCCACCATCTCCCATGTTGGTTTCTTATTATTAGGCGTTCTGTCTGGAACCCAGGCGGGTTATTCAGCCTCTATGTTTTACGCGATAGTTTATGCGCTAATGAGCATGGGCGGCTTTGGAATGATTATCTTGTTGAGCAGGGCAGGTTTTGAAGCAGATAATCTTGATGATTTTAAAGGCCTGGCTGACCGCAGTCCCTGGTTTGCCTTGATGATGTTAATACTCATGTTTTCTATGGCAGGCGTGCCACCGACATTGGGCTTCTACGCCAAGTTATCCGTATTGCAGGCCGTGGTTGGAGCAAACCTTACCTGGTTAGCTGTTACTGCAGTCGTTTTCTCTATTATTGGCGCCTTCTATTACCTACGAATTATCAAACTGATGTACTTCGATAAAGCTGAAGATAACTCACCGTTAGAATCCAGTACCGATATGAAAGTCGTGCTGTCAGCCAATGCGTTAGCAATTTTGGTATTAGGTTTCTTTCCCAGCAGTCTGCTCGCCCTATGTGCTGCCGCACTAGGTTAGACTAACATTACCTTCTATGTTTAAAGCAACAGGTATTATTCTTAGTGCAATAGTAAGTGCAATTCTATTATTGCAAGGGTGTTCTGGCTCACCAGTAAAGCAGCAAAATAAGGCCAGCGTGACGTCCAAGCCTTCCGGGGCAATAGTCTATGCAAATGGCCTGGAGCTTGGGAAAACACCTTTGAAGCATAACCTCTACGAGGCTTTTCCCGCAGGCTGGGAAAACATGATATACCAGGCACAAGGAGTGCTTATGGTGAAAAAGGATGGCTGCAAAGATTTCACATTAAAGGTCACAGA
>JAUVNZ010000279.1 GCA_030599435.1 Gammaproteobacteria bacterium
ATAAACCACGTGATAAGGCTACCACGGGTCTGACCTACGTAACTATCTAATAAATAAAACATAACAGTTAATAATCGGGCATATTTAAAGCTTAAAAGACCCATTTTAGGGCTGAAAAGTCTGTTTTAAGGCCTGAAGTCAAATCACCTGGCAATTTCAATTCATACCGATAGATAGGTTGCTCGATGATGGATTTGACGGCATCAATGGAATAGCCCCTGTCAAAATGAAGGAGCTAGATCACTTGAAATATTATAAAATGAATCAAAAAATCATGGTGCACTTATGAATGAATCTGAAATTAAAGCCATAGCCCATCAACTATCCTGCCCTCAGGGTGAAGCAGGTATTGAAATAGGTAATAAAATGAATGCACTGAATGCATTTATAACCAGTCGCACCATTGAAGTATTTTCACCTAAACCAAATGAAGTGATCGCCGAACTTGGACCCGGTAATGGGGCTTTGTCTGAGTCCATGGTTCATACACTGGGTAAGAATGGCTGTTACTATGGCATTGAGCCGTCTGACGTCATGGCCGAAGAGGCGCGACAACGTTTATCCGGTAACGCCTGTACAGTTGATATCCATAGTGGCGACCATATGAGCGTCGACATCGGCAAGTCCAGTCTTGACGGTATCATGGCCGTTAATGTGCTTTATTTTATTGAAGATCTGGATGCGTTTTTTAACAGAATTATAAGTTGGATGAAGCCCGATGCCCGGGCCGTATTTGGCATCCGGTCCGATGATTCGTTAAGACAGATGCCCTTTACGCAATATGGCTTTAACATTCGAAGCCCTGATACAATAAAAAGCACCATGCAAAAAAATGGCTTCTCTAATATTGAGTCGAGCTACTACGACGAAGGAACCGTCGTGTTCGGTGATACTGAACTACCTATCGACTCAGTAATTATTAGTGGAAAAATTTAGAACAGAATAGATCCCATTAGAACTTAAGAGGGCAGCCCCACTGCTGTCCCTGTAATAATGGTAATAATGGGGTCAGAGAACAATTGTTTCTGATATAAGCCGACTCAAATATAAGAATAATGTTCTCTGCCCATATATATTTTTAAAAACTAACAGAAAAAAAGGGGACAGATTTATTTTCTATACTATGACGCTGGCTATTTGGTATAAAAAAATCTGTCCCCTGGTTTTCTTAACAGCTTTATGCTTTAAATGCCTTCTATTTTATTCAGCTCAATAATCGTCGAGTCCAGCAACCAGGATGTGGCTGGACGTATTTCTCCCACGGCAAGGCCTCTTGAGTTTACTATCGTTGGAGAGATATGCGCCTGAAGATTATGTTTCACTTCATCTGTTAGCGCATCTAGATGATCAAGGATTGCTAATAGTGCGACTGAGCGTGCGCGGGCACTGCCATCGGCTATTTTCACTGCAATCCCCAGACCTTGTTCAGGTAAGGCCGCGGTGATGATACCCTCGGCACCGGTTTTAGCCAGCACGGCACCTTTGGTGGCTTCGTTCAATTCACTGACCACCGTTCCATGCCCGGCAACATAGAGCGGCTCATTGGTAATGGCTTCATGAAGACGGTAAATGGCCTGTGCGCGAGTGTCTGACAAATCGGCAGGCTTGGCGAAGCGAGCGGTGGCATACCCAAGTTGTCGCAAAGGCATCGTGGGTGCCGGTAATCCACAGCCATCAATCCCCATTGGGTATTGTGTGAGATCAATATCAGCCAGATCGGAAAGGATATCCAGCGATAATTGTTGCAATGGATGTTCAAGCAGATGGTAGTTATCCAATGGCAAACCCAAATGCAGTGCCGTGGTTAAAAATCCGCTGTGCTTGCCTGAGCAATTGTGGTGAATTCGACAGCCCTGTTGTCCGGAAGCCAATATCTGGTGGGCACTGTCAGTATGTTCCGGTAGCACTGCACCGCAGGCTAAATGATCCTCCGTTAACCCCAGTCGTGTTAACCAGGACTCCACCAGATCTTGATGTATTTTCTCTCCCTGATGAGACGAACAGGCCAGCGATAATTCTGCATCGCTCAGGATATATTGGTCACTGGCGCCACTCTCAAGCAGATGAATCGCCAGCATCGGCTTTAGCGCAGAGCGAGGGAATACCAATTTTTCGATGTCTCCCCAGCTTTCCACGATGTTGCCCCTGAAATCACACACGACGGCAGCACCAAAATGCCTGCTTTCCACCGTTCCATTGCGTGTAACTTCGACTAAAAGCTCATAGGGAGACATGTAGCTGGTAAACCTTTAATGCGACCGTATTCTGATAAATAATGAGTGATAAGTATTAAGCATAACAAACTTTCTGGCATATTTATTAGTTTCTTTACATAGCTGCAACGCGTTTTTCGCCAGTGTTGCCGGCTATGACAGGCGGTATGACCAGTAGTTCGGCGTATGGCGCCCTGCTAATCCCTTTCTCTACAATAAGTTGTATCACCTCATCATAGGTTATTTCATTCGCGATTTCACAGGCCCTGGGGAAATAACTGGTACCGGCCGTCATGCCAGGCACTAAATTGGCCTCCATGAAATAACATTGACCACTCGTGTTGGTTTTAATATCGATTCGCCCAAAATCCCATATTCCCAGTTTAGTAAAAGCACCCATCGCCACTCTTGTTACTTCATCTAGAACTTTTAGATCTTCAATTTTCTTAATCTCTTCTGAATCTTCCTTCTTGGCCTTTTCGCCCAGAATCCGTAGCCCTTTTGTTGATTGAGGCGGGACGATTTCAACCGCAGAGATGATGAGTTCACTGTCTTCTGTTCTAATGACGGCAACCGAAAATTCCCGACCATCCAGATATTCTTCGGCCAATACAGGCATATTAAATGAGTCGTATAAGGACAAGGTTTTACTTTCGAATTCTGCAAAATTGGAGACTAATGATAAGTCATCAATCCCATTGCCATTGGCCGCATCCAGTGGTTTCAGGAATAACGGAAAGGCAACAGGCAAGTCAG
>JAUVNZ010000159.1 GCA_030599435.1 Gammaproteobacteria bacterium
ACGCGATACCCAGCCGCAATCATGGCATAGCAGCACCGGAGCAAATCCACGCCGGTTCAAAAACAACAAAACTTGCCCATCTCTTTCAAGATGGCGGGACATGGCATTAAGCAAAGCAGACGACAAACCATCTGCCATGGGTTGTTTGCGAACATCGATAACCGCTACTTCGGGATGATTTGCTTCACCAGCGCGCTCGGGTAAAACCAAAAGCTGGTAGCGCTTCAGGTTGGCGTTTTCAAGACTTTCCAGTGACGGGGTGGCCGAACCGAGTAAAACGGGAAGCTTCTCCAGCTGGCCTCTTTTCACGGCCACATCGCGAGCAGAATAACGAAAACCCTCCTGCTGTTTAAAGCTCAGGTCATGTTCTTCATCAAGAATGATGACACCCGGTTTTGCCATGGGTGTGAATACTGCTGATCGAGTCCCGATAATAATCGAAGCTTCACCCTGTTTAGCCAGCAACCATGCACTGAGTCGCTCATTGTCTGACAAGCCTGAATGCAGTACGACGACAGGGACATCAAAACGTTTCTGAAAACGCTCCGTAAAACGAGAAACCAACTGAGGCGTCAGACCAATCTCGGGCACCAGCACCAACGCCTGCTCGCCACGGGCCAGCACATTTTCAATGATGGACAAATATACTTCGGTCTTACCACTGCCGGTTACACCATCAAGCAAATAAACACCAAAATCATCCAGGTTTGACGTCACCGCCTCAACGGCTTTCTGTTGGTCACTATTCAAAACCGGCGGCACCGTTTCAGAACCTGCCCCCCTTTTAGAGCTGGGCAAGCTAACCTGTTTCTCGGCACTCACCCAACCTTTATTCTGCAAGGTACGCATCACGGCCCGCCAGTTGCTTTGCACAACCTCTATATCTTTGGCCAGCAAGCCACTCTCACTAGCGGCTAACAATTGCAATAAGGCAGCCTGCTTTGGTGCACGCGTGAGTGAATCAGGATCCACTTCACAACCCTCTGGAGTTAACTGCCAGCAACTTTCTCCTTTTGCTTCAGCCGGTTTGCCCTGCCTTAAAATGGCCGGCAAAGCGTTATTGACCACCTCACCAATCGGGTACTGATAGTAAGTACTCGCCCACTTGAGAAGTGCCAACAAATCTGCCGAAAACAAAGGCTTTTCATCCAGCACTTCCTGCGCAGGTTTGAGGCGACCATGGGCTACCGGCGTACTGTCTGCGTGTTCCAGCATCACCGCAATCGACGAAGTCCGGCCAAATGAAACCCGAACCCGACAGCCCGGGAACGACACATGATCAGACTCTACTGATGGAAGGTAATCGAAACTACGTCTTAAGGGTGAAGGTACGGCTAAACGCCAGAAAGTTTTTGCAGGAGGCATGGGGCAACTTTAACCTAAAATCATTGTTTGGATGTGGTGCATGGATGAACAAATTCTGTAAAAAATCTCACTCCCTTTGTCCAATTTTAGGCCAATCTTAAATCTGATCAACGCTATTTGCTCACAATCCTTATCACTAAATGCCGCTAACTCTATGTCCTGTAATGGCTTTATCGCTTATCCACAAAAGCTGTGGATAACTTTGTGGACAACATTATGGAAAAGTCGTTTTTACACTACAATACGAGTTCCATTTACAAATTGGTTATTATTTAACCACATATTATTTCTTTATTTTTCAATTAGTTACCTATGTTTTAAGCACCCAGCAAGGTTATTAGCAATTTTTTACAGCAACAACCACCATTTCAAATTCCATGTGTATAACCGTCAAAATAATCGCTAAAAAATGTTGACACAAAGTAGTGTTTCTGGGGCCTAGTGAAATAATGGTTTTTTTATCGTTCTCTGCAAAAACTTCCAGTCTCATCGTGAATTTGCCAGAATGAGCACCCCTAACTCAGACCTAACTCACACCTAACTCACACCTAACTCACACCTAACTCACACCTAATTAGCCAACAGACACAGAATGAATGCTCAAAAACGTCTGCAGATTTTCCAACGCCTGCAAAAACAAAATCCCGAGCCAAGGACAGAGCTTAACTACCAGAGTCCATTTGAGCTGTTGGTGGCTGTGACGCTTTCTGCCCAGGCTACAGACAAAGGTGTGAACAAAGCCACCGCAGTATTGTTTCCGGTCGCTAACACTCCTGAGGCCATCCTGGCTTTGGGTGAGGACGGGCTAAAGACCTACATCAAGACTATCGGTCTGTTTAATAGCAAAGCTCGGCACATTATTAAAGCCTGTAAAATGCTGGTGGAGCAACACCATAGCCAGGTTCCTGAAAATCGCGTCGATCTGGAGGCATTGCCTGGGGTAGGCAGAAAAACGGCCAATGTGATTCTCAATACTGCCTTTGGCCAGCCCACCATTGCTGTTGATACCCATATTTTTCGCGTATCAAATCGCACCAAAATAGCACCCGGAAAAAACGTACTCGAAGTAGAAAAAAAACTATTGAAGTTCGTACCTGATGACTTCAAACACGATGCTCACCATTGGCTTATCCTGCACGGCCGATATACTTGTGTGGCACGCAAACCACGATGCGGATCCTGTGTGATAGAAGATTTATGTGAATTTAAACAGAAGGTGTACGAGTGAGAGTCAAATAAATGTTTGGACAAGACCGAAACCAGTTGCGTCAAATGTATATCGACGCCTGGCGCAAACATCAGGCGGGTGAAGTGATGCAGCCACTGGAGGCTATGATATCCGAGATTGTCTCTATGCATCCCGAATATCATGACCTGCTAAGCAATGGTGAAAACGCTCTGGATAAGGATTTTTTACCCGAAATGGGCGACTCCAACCCGTTTATGCATATGGGCATGCACATCGCCATTCGTGAACAATTAAGTACCGACCGACCGGTTGGCATTAGCACTGCCCATAAAAAATTACTACTTCGCTTGCAAGACCCGCATGAGGTTGAACACCAAATTATGGAATGTCTGGGACGTGCCTTGTGGGAGTCCTCGCAAAACAATACAGCCCCAGATGAAGCGCAGTACCTGCTCTGTGTACAAAAACTATAAGTTAAATTTTTTGCTTAACCAGTGATCAACAGATAATTTACCTGGCCCCATCAACATAGGCACAAGTAGCATCAATCCCCATACCTGATGGTCACGTATTCCTGCTGCATTAATATCCGGATAAGAAAGCACGGCAGTGATATTAAACACAAACAAAGCGATTGCGCCAAAACGACCCGCCAAACCAAACGCTAACAAAATAGGCAAGGTAAGTTCAGCCGCCGTACCCATAACAGCAGCAAACTCTGGGGATAGTAGTGGCACCGCATATTCGTATTCAAACAAATACAGTGTGGAGTCCCAGGAATTAAATTTGAGCAAACCTGATTTAAAAAAGACCCAGGCGACCCATAGGCGCAACGCTAAAATACTCACCGGAGATAAATAATCTAACTTACTGTATATGGGCTTAATAAAATTGGTTACTTTTGCCACCAATGCATTATTCGTCATTTGCTTACTCCAGCTTTCTTATTCACAAAGAAACCAATCACTATTCTATTCGTTACTGCATCCTGTAATATTTTGCTGACATCACATTCAGGGTCAACATCCAACGCCGCTTCACAGGAAATATTAAATGTTTTTCTATCCGCAATGGCTTCTAGCATGGCAAAGGCGGCAGGTTTTAACGAATGAAACATGACATGCTTCCCTTCCCTCACAATGGCCAACTCCACGCCCCCTTCATCAAGATTCACTATCTCATTGCCTTTACTCTCATCAATAAAAGCATCCTGATTAACTTGCCATATACGAAGAATGGGAAAGTTTGAACGCAACAAATAACACGCTGGTGATAATAATAAAGTTAACTGTTCATATTGTGATTCTGGAACTTGAGCAAGTTTATTAATGTTCAGCACTTCTCCAACTGGTGAATGAAATACAGCATGATAAGACCACTCAAGTCGGGCCACGTCTGGCAAATAAGGCAATGTTTCCAGACCCAGGAATGTTTCCAGATACTTAGGAAAGGCGCCGCCAAAATCGTGCACATTACCTGATGTTGATGGATGGTCCCGCACGTATCTCTCTGCTACATGTGCAAAAAACTTATCACCTACCAGTTTTTTTACAACTTCAAAAACTCCACCCAATGCATCATGCAAACCGTTAGAAACACTATGCTGGTAAATTCCAAGACGACGCGCGCCACTCAAACCGGTACCACGAATCGTTTGAGCATATGTCTCATCCACACCTTCAATAACAGAACGTGCAAAACCCTCCTGTAATTCACGTAAGGCGTTCATGGTTTATCTCAATCACTTCTTTTCTTAACCAGGGTTCTGGCATCTGGTTTATGCGTATCTCGTCAGCCCGCTTGGCCTCATCAACCAACACATCAAGTTCCGGTAAGTTTTTGTCCCATTCTATTAATGCGGGAACATTGCCAAATCGATTAGTTGCTAGTTGATACAAATCCCACACATCATCACACACCAGATGGTCATGGGTATCTAATCGAATCACACCACCATCTATTTCCTTAACCGTATGACCGGCAAGGTG
>JAUVNZ010000344.1 GCA_030599435.1 Gammaproteobacteria bacterium
ACATCACACTTTTATCTTTCTTACTTACCCTTATACTCCACAGTTATGTCTTATTATCGCCACCACCTTTTTTTCTGCATTAATGACCGTGACGATGGCAAAGCCTGTTGCCAGCAGCACAATGCTCTGGCCATGCGTGATTACGCCAAAAAACGAACCAAGGAACTGGATATTGCTGGTAAAGAGGGCTGTGTGCGAGTGAACACGGCAGGTTGTTTAAATCGTTGTGAAGAAGGGCCGGTGATAGTGGTTTATCCCGAGGCTGTTTGGTACACCTATGTCGATAAGGAAGATCTGGATGAGATTATTGAGGAGCATCTCATTCACGGCCGTATCGTTGAGCGACTCAAGATTTAGGCCGTAATTTGACAGAATTTCCCTGGCTTTCCTCCTGTCATAAGAAATATTGATCAGCCTAGAAGTGCATAAATAATTTCTATTGACATAGAAAATAAATTAAATGACAATCCGTACTGTTGCTCAGAGTGTTTGAGCAACATTCTTGAACGCAGGGGGTGACCAATAATGGTAACTATTCATAACCAGTTGAATAGAAAGCATTTATTGGCAGCGAGTCGGGAAAATAAGTAAAAAGGGCAGATGCTGACCTGGTTTTAGTTAGGGGGAAGCCAGGTTTAAAAGCGACTATCTGCCTGTTTCGTTAAGATTGACTCCTTCTGGTGTACTTGTGGTGCGGCCTTTTCATATTGAGAAGGCCGCTTTTTTTATGTACAGGGCAGGGATTGTTCCAGACAATCCCTTTGCATTTCCCACGTCCATGTGGGTCATGTACGAATGTGACGAACAGGGATGTTCTAATGTCACGAGCAGACAAGGATGTCTGTTTGCGAGTGACCCGCGAGAGCACATGGGCAGATAATTGCTCCTCGGTTCTGGCTTCCTGCTTCACTCTACCTCCTCCATCCTTGGAGTCGTGCATTATCTGCATTCCCCACATCTCGACAACTGCTCGGTCTCCGTTCCAGACTCGACTCTACCGATTCCGTCCATGGAATCGTCCTGCGTTGTTCTACCTCCCGCCGTCCCTGGCGGTCGCAGTGGGTCATGTGCGAGAGCGGCTTTGACCAGGGATGCCATTAGCGACTGGCCTTCCCCGGCCCCGTTTCCTACGGGGCTCGGGATACACTCCTTGCCTGTGAGATTACCAGCACAGATTTTTGTGTCTAAGCCCCGGTATTGCTTGACAGATGCCCGTCTTAGCCTTACCATCCTCCGGCTTTTCGACATAGATTTTTTGGAGCTGTTCCCGGTATGAAAACGTTTACTGCTAAACCTTCTGAGGTAAAGCGCGACTGGTTCGTGATCGACGCTGAGGGTAAAACCCTGGGTCGCATGGCCACTGAAATTGCGCGTCGTTTGCGCGGCAAACATAAGCCAGAATACACACCTCACATTGATACCGGTGACTACATTGTTGTAGTCAATGCCGAGAAAGTGGCAGTCACTGGCAACAAAGCCAAAAACAAGCTGTACCATCATTACACGGGTTACATGGGTGGTTTGAAAACCACCAACTTTGAAAAGCTGGTCACTGAGAAACCCGAACACATTATTCAAACGGCAGTAAAAGGTATGTTGCCCAAGAATCCGCTGGGTCGTGCCATGTTCCGCAAGTTAAAAGTGTATGCGGGGCCAGAGCATCAGCACGCAGCGCAACAGCCCAAGACACTTGAAGTATAATTTGAATCGATCAATAAACAGACTGAGACTATAGATAGATAACACCATGGCAGATAATCAATATTACAGCACCGGCCGTCGTAAAACCTCGACAGCTCGCGTGTTCATGAAAGCCGGCTCCGGCAACATCACCGTCAACAAGCGTGCACTGGATGAATACTTCGGTCGTGAGACTGCCCGAATGATTATTCGTCAGCCGCTACAGGTGGTCGACAGTCTGGATAACTTTGATTTCAACATCACGGTTTCCGGTGGTGGTAACAGCGGCCAGGCAGGCGCCATTCGTCATGGCATTACACGTGCACTGATCAAGTTTGATGAAGTTAACCGCCCACCATTACGTAAAGCTGGTTTAGTTACTCGTGATGCCCGTGAGGTTGAACGTAAGAAAATTGGTCTACACAAAGCGCGTAAACGCCCGCAATTCTCCAAGCGTTAAACGAAACATTCAGCTACAGACAGCATCTCAAACAAGACCCGCTTTTGCGGGTTTTGTTTTTTGCAGCATGCACTTCTTGCTAACTTGCACAGCTTTTCATAACAAAAGGCACAAGCTACAATTTCGCCAGTTCACAGCTTTACGGGCACAGTATATTGGGGGATCGTCCAACGGTAGGACTACGGACTCTGACTCCGTCAATCTAGGTTCGAA
>JAUVNZ010000146.1 GCA_030599435.1 Gammaproteobacteria bacterium
AAATTATTGAAGCAGGACGCTGAATTATGTGATATCCCCGTCATCATGGTAAGCATTGTTGAGAATAAACCAATGGCTCTGGATATCGGCGCCCTGGCTTCACTGACCAAACCTGTCGCCTGGGATCGACTGCTGGATTTAACACGCATGGCAGTTAGGGGGAGGGTGTCATCGGCAGATAATGCTGTAGAACTGAAGAGCGGGGATGCCAGCAAATAACTTATGCTGGTTGTTAAATTCTTAGTAAAATAAAAAAGTATTCGTTTTAAATTCTGATTGATTAACTCCTTGTATGACTCTTAACGGTGTTCTGTTAGCATCCTACTTGAGCCGTGGTTTTTGCCCAATTTATAAGCAGGTTATGCTGATTTTAAAAACACGTGAATAGAGAATTTCGGAATTTCCTTTTTGCCTTGTCCCGCAGTGCACGCGATTTGGCTCCTATTGTTTTTGTCATAGCTTTTTTCCAAATTATAGTTCTACAACAACCTTTTCCTGATACTGCAGGATTAATCACAGGAATGATCCTGGTGGTGTTGGGACTGACTTTTTTTATTCGCGGGCTGGAAATGGCCCTGTTTCCGATCGGCGAATCTTTGGCCTATGATTTCGCCCGCAAAGGCAGCCTTTTCTGGTTGTTGTTTTTCGCATTTGCGTTGGGTTGCGGCACGACAATCGCCGAACCTGCATTAATAGCCGTTGCAAACGAGGCAGCTGTTGTGGCGGCTGAAGGTGGGATGATAATCGATACCATTTATTCACGAGAAAACTACGCAATGGGTTTGCGCATTACTGTGGCTATTTCGGTGGGTTTGGCAATTATGGTAGGAGTAGTGCGCATATTAAAAGGATGGCCTATCCAGTATTTGATTATTGGTGGTTATATCGGCGTGATGTTGTTGACCATGTTTGCGCCTGAAGAAATTATCGGTATTGCTTATGATTCTGGAGGTGTAACCACATCAACTGTAACCGTGCCGTTGGTGACGGCGTTAGGTATTGGGCTGGCATCCAGCATCAAAGGTAGAAATCCAATGATAGACGGGTTTGGATTAATCGCTTTTGCTTCATTGACACCCATGATGTTCGTGATGATTTATGGGATGTTGATTTAGTGGATATCTTGATCCTGTTAATCAGTTCTATTTTTTCGACCGTAATAGACGTTTTGCCTATTGTGGCCATTATTTTTGGCATGCAATTTTTTGTGATTCGGCGTCCAGTATCAAATGCAAAGAGAGTAATTGTTGGATTTGTTGCGGTTGTTGTTGGTTTGACTTTTTTCCTGGTTGGTTTGGAGCGTGCGCTATTCCCCCTGGGTAAATTAATGGCGGTTCAGTTAACAGACCCGGAATTTATATTAGGCGCCATGTCTCAGGCGGGTCATGTTCTTCAATGGTTTGATTATAAATGGGTATACTTTTTTGCTTTTGCGATTGGTTTTTCAACCACTATTGCTGAGCCTGCGTTATTGGCTGTTGCAATCAAGGCTGGCGAAGTGTCTGGTGGCACGATTAGCATTTCGGGTTTGCGAATTTCCGTTGCAATTGGTGTAGCGGTCGGCATTTCTCTGGGCGCCTTTCGTATTGTTGCTGGAATTCCACTGCACTATTTTATTATCGTAGGTTACTTAATCGTGATTATACAAACAATTTATGCGCCGAAAATGATTATTGCATTGGCGTACGATGTCGGTGGTGTAACCACATCAACAGTTACAGTGCCTTTGATTGCAGCGTTAGGTTTGGGCCTGGCTAGTACTGTGCCTGGGCGCAGCGCACTATTGGATGGTTTTGGGCTTATTGCATTTGCGAGCTTGTCTCCGATTATATCAGTGATGGCTTACGCGCAAATTAGCCATTGGCGTACACAGCGCAGCAAAATACAGGATACGTGATAAAAATTATTTTACGACTGGTTAGAAACAAATTTGATACTAATATTTACTAATGTTTACCGAATCTGAATGGAGAAACCGCTATGCATTTTAAATTACTTATTGCGTTGGTGGAAGACAATAAAACCAACCCGGTTCTTGACGCTGCTCGTCAGGCAGGTGCAACAGGTGCAACCGTTATTAATCATGCACGTGGCGAAGGAGTTGAGGAAAGCACAACATTCTTTGGCCTTGCATTGGAAACACATAGGGATATGTTGATGTTTCTGGTAGAGGAACATCTTAGTCGAAGTATTCTGGAAAAAATTTCAGAGGTAGGTAATTTTGACAAAGGTTCGGACACAGGTATTGCATTTCAAATTGATGTAGAGGATGCGGTAGGTGTTAAGCATCAGGTAGAAAAATTGACCCGGGTAGTGGAGGATGAGTTATGAGAGATCGAAAAATTGTACGTATTAAAGATGTTATGAAGCGTAATTTTGACATGGTAGATGGTTTGACAACTATTAGTGAAACGTTGGGCAAGATGAAACACGTCGATACAAAGTGTGTCATTGTGAATAAACGACACGAAGATGATGCTTATGGCATGGTGCTGATTTCGGATATTGCCAAGCAGGTGCTTGCTAAAGATAAGGCTCCAGATCGTGTTAATGTTTATGAAATTATGAGCAAGCCGGTGATTACCGTAGAGCAAGATATGGATATTAGATATTGTGCCCGGCTTTTTGAGAAATTTGGGCTTTCTCGTGCACCAGTGGTAAGTGAAGGAGAACTTGTTGGCATTGTTAGCCTGACTGATATGGTGTTGCGTGGTTTGTGTGGTGATATTAAATAGGGCTTAACTGCCATTATATTTTTTATCAAATTAAGTTATTTTCCATAGTTTGTTACGAAATGTGGCTTACTGTTTAGTCCATTGAAATGTTTTGTTGTAATGCTCTAAGAGTAAGTCATCTATGATTTGGTTTGGTTTTTTCGTTGGATTTTTATTGTTGGCGTATTATTTGTTTCGTCGACTTGAATCTTTCAGTACGGCAGACTGGGGAAGTCGAAAGGTAAATCGGATTGCTGGTTTTATCAGTCTGTTTTGTCGTTACCTGCATAGGTTTCAGTTTGAATTATTGCCGTTGCCAGTTAAAGGCAGCGCACTGGTCGCCTCAAACCATATATCTGGCCTGGATCCATTTCTGCTTATCGCCGCCAGTCCTCGCCCACTAAGATTCCTGATTGCGCGTGAAGAATATGAGCGCTTTGGTTTTAACTGGTTATTTCGTTTAGCCAAATGTATTCCCGTTGATCGAGAAGGACGTCCGGAGCGCGCTTTAAGGGAGGCATTAACCGCGCTGGAGCAGGGTGACGTAGTGGCTGTTTTCCCTCATGGAGGGATTCATCTGGATACCGACCCACCCAGAAAGCTCAGGGGTGGGGTGGTTTTCCTGGCGCAAAAGGCAGAATGTGAGATTTACCCGGTTCGAGTGGACGATGTCCGCGGTGCTGGGCTCACCGCACTAGCGTTGCTAATCCCGAGCAGCTCTACATTAGAGGCGTATCCACCTCTGAATTGTGCGGGTCAGGAACATGGGGATTGCCTGGCCAGGCTCACTTCAGTCCTTGATTCTAGGTCGGTGGCAGAGTAAATACCCCTAAATTTAGTGAAAATTTGGCTAATATGGCCAGAAATTGGGGCTTTTAGGACTATTATACTTAGGCTTGATTAATAAATAACCAAAAGCTAATATCAGTATCAGGATGGTGTGAATTTCTTGCATCGCTTGCCGGTAGCAGTTTGATTAATAAAAAAGGTGGCACGTTATGGGACTGGAACTAGTATCGAAAGAAGAAATCGATGTGAATGTCAGAAGACAAGCCCCGTCAGAAGATACTACGCTTGCTTATACGGGCACAGAACATCGTGTAAATGTTCGCAGGATTACAGTAGATCGCCGCGAGATGGTGCGCTTTGAAGACAAGTCTGACCGCCGCAATGGTAAGGAACGTCGTATAGCGCAACAGATGTGGAATGGGCGCGACCTGTAGTTTTTGCATTGATTTGAGCCACTTTTATTAATTAGTGGTTAATGGCTGTTCTGTTAGTTACCTGATGATTGCCTGAATTCTTAGGTAGCTTTAAGCGTCCTCCTGGTTTGTGTCGATTGTTCCATCCTTAAGCTTTAACCCTAACTGTATTTGTATTATTCCCGGGACGTTTAGTCTGGCTCCCTATCCTTGTGCGTAGAACTGCGAATCCGTTGCATCTGCTTAGTCTCCATCCCATGTCCAATGCTTGAATCGGCATTCCTCGCCCCCATGTAAGGTTTACTGGCTAAAGAGCCAAAGTTTTTTATGGGTAAAATCGTTTAGGGGCAACTTTTTTGGGGAAAAATCATGCGAATGGATAAACTCACCACCAAATTTCAGGCTGCACTCGCCGATGCGCAAAGCCTTGCCGTTGGCAGGGATCACCAGTTTATTGAACCCGCGCATTTGTTAACAGCCATCCTGGATCAGGAAGGCAGTACGGTACGCAACCTGCTTGCTAAAGCATCGGTGAATGTAAATCAGTTACGTACTTTGTTGAGCGAAGCACTGGAAAAATTGCCGCAGGTAGAAGGTACCGGTGGTGATGTGCACATTTCTAATGACCTGGGGCGGTTGCTTAATGTGACCGATAAACTGGCGCAGGAGCGTAAGGACGCCTATATCTCCAGTGAGTTATTTGCACTGGCGGCAGTTCAAAGCAAAGGTGAGTTGAGTGACCTTTTGCATAAGGCGGGTGCTGCAAAGGGATCGGTGGAGCAGGCTATTGATGAATTGCGTGGTGGGGAAAATATTGATGACCCCAATGCCGAAGAAAGCCGGCAGGCCCTGGAAAAATATACCATTGATCTCACCGAACGTGCGGAACAAGGCAAACTTGATCCAGTGATTGGCCGTGATGATGAAATTCGTCGCACCATCCAGGTATTACAGC
>JAUVNZ010000224.1 GCA_030599435.1 Gammaproteobacteria bacterium
CGGTATTCTTGTAGCCCAAAGTGAATCTCCCCTGTTTCACGGGGCGCTCATCAAATCCATGCACCAGGAAATGAACAGGGCCGGCTTTAAAAACCCGTCTACCATTTTGTTTCCTCAATGTACTTATCCTTCGGGCTGGTGGAGCGCCACCTTGGCAAGCAAAGAAAAACTGGGTCAACCAAGAACCTGTGATATTGAAACGCTCTATTACTCCCATGAAATACATAAAAGCGCCCTGGCACTACCACCTTTTCTTAAAAAAGAACTAGCTTAGAAAAACTATCACAATAAAATAGGGCGCCTCCCTGTTTAAATTATTAAACAAAGAGGCGCCCTGAACAAAACGAACGCTAGAAATTTTTTTCTGTGAAAATCAGATTATTTACCTGATCGTTTATTTTCCAGACCCTTGGCTACCCACAAATTCCGGGTAAGCCTCAAGGCCACATTCTGCAAGGTCAACACCTTCGTATTCCTCTTCTTCGCTAACACGAATACCGATCACAGACTTAATGACAAACCAGACTGCGAAACTGGCACCGAAGGTCCAGACAAAGATGGTGCCGATACCCATTAACTGGGCACCAATTTTTGCATCACCGTTTGATAAAACAACGGCAATCAAGCCCCAGATACCAACCACGCCATGGACTGAAATTGCACCGACGGGATCGTCGATTTTCAGCTTGTCCAAACCAAGGATTGCGAAAACAACCAGGATGCCGCCAAGTCCACCAATAATGGTGGCAAGACCCGGGGTCGGGGTGAGAGGCTCAGCCGTAATGGCAACCAGACCAGCTAACGCGCCGTTAAGGCCCATGGTCAAGTCAGCTTTACCAAACAACAAACGTGCTGTTAACAATGCTGCAACCACACCACCGGCTGCTGCCATATTGGTATTAACAAACACCATGGCAACGGCATTGGCTTCATCAACATTGGACAGAATCAATTCTGAACCGCCGTTAAACCCGAACCAACCCATCCATAGAATGAAGGTACCGAGCGTTGCCATAGGCATATTGGCACCCGGAATAGCGTTAATCTGGCCATTTTTACCGTACTTGCCTTTGCGAGCGCCTAATAACAAGACACCAGCCAAAGCAGCTGCAGCTCCACACAAATGGACGACACCGGAACCAGCAAAATCCAGGAATCCCTGTTGATCAAGGAAACCGCCACCCCATTTCCAGAAGCCCTGTACCGGGTAAATAAAACCGGTCATGACAACAGCGAATAACAGGAATGACCATAACTTCATACGTTCAGCCACGGCACCAGAAACAATTGACATGGCAGTCGCAACAAACACCATCTGGAAGAAAAAATCTGCCATGCTGGAGTAGTAACTACCGTCATACCATTTGTCCATGCCCTGAGCCATTACCGCATCTTTGGCATTATCCGGACCCAGGAATAAACTCAGGGCCGGAATGACACCACTGGCAGAATCGCCGTACATGATGTTGTAACCCACCACCATATACATAATGCATGCGACCGCATACAGGGAGATATTTTTGGTTAAAATTTCTGCTGTATTTTTAGCGCGCACCAGGCCCGCTTCTAACATGGCGAACCCTGCCGCCATCCACATCACTAACACACCGGTAATCAGAAAATAAAAAGTATCCAGTGCGTAGCTTAGGTCTTTAATACCATTAAGTGCTTCCACTTTAATATTCCTCCGCTTGATTAGGCACTGAATTACAGCGCGTCTTTACCAGACTCGCCGGTTCGGATACGAACGACTTGTTCAAGACTGTAAACGAAAATTTTTCCGTCACCGATCTTTTCGGTTTTGGCCGCATTGACAATGGCCTCAATAACCTGATCAAGTTGTTCGCTATCAATAGCGATTTCCAGTTTTACTTTAGGTAAGAAATCCACCACGTATTCCGCACCGCGGTAAAGTTCTGTATGTCCCTTTTGTCTGCCAAAGCCTTTCACTTCGGTAACGGTGATGCCTTGTACCCCTACTTCTGCCAAGGCATCACGAACGTCATCGAGCTTGAAAGGTTTGATGATTGCAGTAACTAGTTTCATCAATCTTTCTCCTGTTAATAATTACGAATAACTCTTGGCGCTACTTAAGCAGAGTGAAATCCCTGGCATAGGTAACCGTAAATTTAGCTCGATCATCCAGGTAGAATTCATCATTACCATCAGCATCTTTACTGTCGGACTCAAGATTTGTATCACTAAGAGCAAATGTCCAGGCGTCATAGGCTATGCTGACACTGATATCGATATAGTCGTCATAACCGGAGCTGGTTTCCTTGGCTGGATTAAAACCTGCTTTTGTGGCATCGGTGGCATCAACATCAAAGGTATAACTACCTACATGCACGCCCAGTGTGGTGTCCTTCAAACCAGGCATAGCCATTTCGGCCCCGGCCTCTACATAAACACCTTTCTCTTCAGTACCAAAAACATTGGTTGATAAATTGATCTGGGCCGAGATATCGACAGGGCCGGCAGTCATACTGGCCCCAACATAGCCTTCAATCCAGTTAACATCCCGCTCATCATCTGTAGTTGCAGGATCATCTGAGGCATTGTATTGCGGATAGAGGTAGTAAATTGCGCCGACATCAAAACCAACGGGTCCAAATTTAGTCGACCAGCCGCCGTAAATATCCAGCTCCTGAGAACCGAATGCGGTATTGGAGACCCAGGTGCCGACATATAGGCCAAACGGGGCTTCATAATCCAGGCCGCCAGAAACAGCAGAGCCATTATCGGTTTGGGTTAAACCACGCCAGACATAGTTACTGGTCGCAGCCGCATTGGCAGATACACCCGCAGTTGCCACCTGGCTCACTGTACTTGCTGCCAGCAGCGCACCTGCCAGACAGGTCATTTTTATTGCTTTAGTTTTCATTGCTCACTCCTGAATAGTTTTATATTTAAAGGACACAACCCTGTGTAGAACTGGCCCACTACTTGGGCCCATGGGCTACAGTTAGCATTTCCCATGCCAGCTAATATAAGTGATATAAAACAACAGGTTAATGTATGATAATGGTGGTAGCTAGTTGATATTGCACCACTATGGGGAGTAAAAATAGGGGGATTGCACTGGAATAGTGCAAATTATTTCCTGGCTTTGTCTGTCTGAATCACGCGGCTCTGATTCAGAAATAGCCGCGCCATAGTGCGTCTATAGGCAGGATGTAACGAGTATTAGCCGCAGTTGGTCTAGCAAATAAATGTTTTATTAATAAAAGTGCTGGGAAAGCCGACAAACCTAGAAATAGGCCACCGCAGATAACCACCAGCTATCCCGCACCAGGTTACGATTATCGTCCGGCTCTTCATCCTTGTCGGTAGTGGTGTAATTGATAGACAAATCCAGTGTTTCGATAATATTTTTAATCTCAAAACTAGTGCCGGCGCCCAGGGTAACAAAGCCATAATCCTCTGCAGCCTTATCGTCAAATCGGACATAACCGGGGCTTAAAACAACATCAAAACCCTTGCCTACATCTAGCGTACCTTTGGCCTCTGTGATCA
>JAUVNZ010000313.1 GCA_030599435.1 Gammaproteobacteria bacterium
GCGCAAGGCTTTCATTCGTACTCCAGTGGATTTCACACGCATTAGTTCTCGTTTTGGGAAACGCCGTCATCCCACACTGAATAAAATGAAAAACCATCATGGCGTAGATTATGCCGCGCCAAGAGGCACACCGATCAAGGCCGCCGGTGATGGCAAACTTACATTCGTTGGGCGTAAAGGTGGCTATGGCAAAACGGTCATGATTCAACATGGCGGAAAATACGGCACCCTGTATGCTCACATGTCTCGCATAAAACCTGGGATGCGCCGTGGTAAAAAAATCCGCCAGGGACAAACAATTGGTTATGTCGGTAGTACCGGTCGTTCTACTGGCCCCCATTTACACTATGAATTCCGCGTTAACGGAGTCCATCGCAATCCGCTCCGGGTTCGTCTTCCTGACGCAGCGCCCATACACGCCAAATATAAAACTGACTTCCTCGATAAATCCCGTAGTCTTGTCGCCAAGCTTGATGAGCTTACTCAAACAACGATTGCTCTCAACGACAACAAACAATAATCAGGAACGAGCTGCCAAAAATTAATCTGGCCGCACAACTTTAACCACATGTCCTCGGATTACTTCATTGGCCTGATGTCTGGCACTAGTCTGGATGCCATTGATGCTGTGCTTGTGGATTTTGGTTCTGGTTCAACAAAAATAGTAGATACCTTGAGTTTTCCTATCCCCGACTCTCTTCGTGCTGATCTGCAGGCTTTGTGTCAACCCGGCGACAATGAAATTGAACGGTTGGGTCGCGCTGATACACAGCTTGGTATTTTATTTGCTGAAGCTGTTAATCAACTGTTAAATAAAACAAACATAGCAGCAACTGAAGTTCATGCAATTGGTAGCCATGGCCAAACCATTCGCCATGCTCCCGAAGGCGCTGGTCTTGAAGGGAAGAATCCTTTTACATTGCAAATTGGTGACGCTAATCAAATCGCAGAGCACACTGGCATCACCACCGTTGCAGACTTACGACGGCGCGACATGGCCGCCGGCGGACAGGGGGCACCTCTTGTACCCGCTTTCCATGCTGCCAGCTTTCAATCATCCGATTATGCACGGGTAATACTCAATATTGGCGGTATAGCCAACATCACCGTATTGCCAAAAAAAACTGGTTCTACTATTTCGGGTTTTGACACAGGCCCTGGCAACGGACTCATGGATGCATGGGTACAAAAACACAAACAGCAACACTTTGATCAGGATGGTCAATGGGCATCGTCTGGAAATGTTAACGAAAAATTACTAACACAACTATTAAGCAATGATTACTTCATCAAGGCTCCGCCAAAATCTACCGGTCGGGAATTATTTAACCTGAGTTGGCTGGAACAACAACTATCGAGAGTGAGTGAAAAAATTTCTAAAGAAGACGTGCAGGCTACACTGTGCGAATTCACTGTGATTTCAATTGTTGATTCTATCAACCAGCACAGCAGTGAAGTAAATGAAGTGATCGGTTGCGGGGGCGGCACCCACAATAGTTTTTTAATGAAACGTTTAAGCGAACGCCTAAAGCCGATTGAAGTAAAAACAACCGATGAACTGGGCTTGCCTGCTGAGTGGGTAGAAGCAACAGCCTTCGCCTGGCTGGCAAAAGAAACTCTTGCTCATCGACCCGGCAATGTGCCCGGTGTTACTGGCGCCAGACACCCGGTTGTACTGGGTGGAATTTACCCTGGACTAAAAACATAAAGCCCTAACGCTTATCGAGTGCTTTGTAGTCCCTGGGAGCTTGGCCACTATAAACCTGGGTGGGTCGGAAAATTCGATTGTCACCCAATTGCTCACGCCAATGCGCTAACCAACCTGCTGAACGGGAAATGGCAAAGATCGTGGTGAACTGATCTGCGGGAATACCCATTTCGTTGTAGAGAATTCCGGAATAAAAATCCACATTGGCGTAAACGCCTTTGTGTGCAAGACGATCCTCGGCAACTCTTTCCACCTCAAGTGCAATTTCCATGAGCGGGTTCACCTCACCACCACGCGCTTCCAGCAATTCAGAAACAAGTCCCTGCAATATAGTGGCGCGAGGATCTTTGGTTTTGTATTCACGATGGCCAAAACCCCAAATTACCTGTTTGTTGGCCAACTGCTCATCTACATAAGCCTCTGCCTTACCTGGCGATCCAATCTCCTGCAGCATTTCCAATACACGCTGATTGGCACCGCCATGTAACGGCCCGGACAAAGTACCAATAGCAGCCGCAATCACGCTGTATGGACTCGTTAGTGTTGAACCAGTCACCAGTGCAGAGAATGTTGATGCATTGATGGTGTGCTCAGCATGCAGTATCAGACACACATCCATGATTTTTGCCAGCAAAGGATCGGGGTCTTTACGATTGAGCATGAAAAGGAAATTCTCAGCATGGCTAAGATCTTCACGCGGAGCCTGGGGCTCATAACCGTTACGCAGATGCTGCCACATAGCGACGATGGAACTCATCCGCGCAATAATCTTCACCGTCATATTGTGAATGTAATTCAGGTCTTCACAAACATCTTTGCCACCAGTCAGACATTCAGTTCCAGGGTAAAACATGGATAAACTGGAAACAGCCGTCTGCAGCATGTCCATCGGGTGTCCTGCCGAGGGCAGGTTTTTCATTAATTCATTGATATGGTATTTGATCTGGCGGTTGTCCCGCAGCTGGGCATCAAACTCTGCCAACGCGGCTGCCGTTGGCAACTCA
>JAUVNZ010000141.1 GCA_030599435.1 Gammaproteobacteria bacterium
AAATAGTGAACAAAACCTGCAGGGTCTTACTGATCATATTAGTCGTCTTGAAGCTACGATTGCTGATCTGCAACAAACAGCAGCTGCGCAAGATGCCGCAGTAACGCAAGCTCAGGAAACAGCGAATACCTTGCCTGTCGAAAAAATTTCGCAGCTAATTGATGTGCCAGTGGCTAATCTACAACAAGGAGTAGACCAGAGATTCATGGATCTTGGTGCACGCATCTCCAGGCTTGAAGCCGCTGTTAAAGAACTACAAGAGTCTACGCAGTTGGCACGGCAAAAAGCCACCAGTGAAAACAAAACAAATGCTGTACTTTCACAGGGCAACCAGCAAGAGATTAATACACTTACCCAGCGCCTCTCCGAAATCGAATCATCATTACAGGATCAGGCAGCAAAAATCTCCAGCAATGAATCAGCTCAAGCGTTGCAGCAAAAAGAACTGCAACAGAAAATCTTAAGTGGAAATAAAGCAGTCGCCAATAAAGCCAGTGTCGCTTTATCACAGGGCAACCAGCAACAGATTCAAACACTTTCTCATCGTATTAAGAAGGTTGAATCATCCCTGCAAAATCATGCTGTAGATATTTCCCATACTAAGAATTTCGGAGGCAATTCAACTGTGCCAGCTGCTGGTACTAATACTGGTACTAATACTGGTACTAACACTGCTACAGGTACTGGTACGGACGCCAGGATGGACAAAAGTGTGGGGGCTGGTCAGGTCCAGATTGAGAAAGACCATAGTGGTGTCATCATCACTCTGAACAAACCTGCATCAGGGCAACCAGGTGTTAACAGCGAATACCTGATGATTACCCATATCGTCGTCAAGGGCGATACCCTCTGGGCCATTGCCAAACGCTACGTTAACAACCCATATCTGTATCCTGAGCTGGCAAGGCTGAGCAACATCAAAAATCCAGATCTCATCTATCCTGGTAATCGGGTACGTATCGTCCAGTTCATAGATTGAAGTATTACCGCATGGGACAAGACTTAATGACCCGCTAAACAAGAAAAAGTAACATTCGGCGTTTAATTTAGTCACTACTAAGTGGTTAACATGAATAACAGCCCTACTCACTATCAGTTATAGATTGACAATTAATAATTAGAAAATTGATGATATTGTCGCACTTCTAATTTAGTGCACGATAGTGCCCTACACATATATTGGGTAAAAATAACACTTATAAAATAATCGGTTAGATGATTTTTTGAGAACAAATTAATCAGGGGGTCCCTCACTTTTTACCTGGGCTTTTACTTGGACTTTTTACTTGGAATAGGACTATGAATGAAAAACTGGTAATAAGACTACTTAACTATTTTTTACTTATCGCTTTTGCTGCTATGTTGATCGGAGTGGAATTTTTTTTCGAATTAACTAATGCCGACAACACACTTCCCTTTTCAATTACCGATTTAAGAAACAAGATTGTCATCATGTTCGGGGTTCTGACCCTGGTTGTAGCTATTGTGATGATGATGTTTATCAAAAATATTACCATGCCCCTGTGCAAAATGGCCGATGTCGCACAGCGTATTAATGAGGGTGATTTAAGCCAGATAGTGCCAGTTGAAACCAATGATGAAATCGGCCAGGTCGGTGTGGCAATCAACGAATTAACCAGCAACCTTCAGGAGGTTGCCTCATTTACTGCTATGACCAGCGCAGAAACGCTAGATAAAATTAACAGGCTAAGCGAGACCTTAAAATCCAAGTCTCCAAGCGATGAAGAAGTAAAAGACATCAAACAAAGTCTTGAATCTTTGATTCAATTTGTAAGTTCCTTCGAATTACTACAAACGGATATCGCAAAATAATGTATGAGCTGGGGCTTGTTGTAGCTGGTATTGCCATTGCAACCGCAGCCATGGCTATTGGTATCGGGGGAGGCATTTTATGGACACCATTATTAATACTGGCTTATGGTTTATCACCACAGGAAGCCATTAGTACTTCACTGCTAATCCAGGTTGTTGGTATGGGCAGCGGAACAGTTGCCTTTCTACGAGCTAATCTGGTAGAAAAAAAATTGGCTCTTGCCTTCTTCCTGGTCGCTTTACCTGGGGTTGCGATCGGTAGCTTTGTAACCTTCAACCTGCCTCAACAAACCGTACAAATGGCCCTGGGAATAATGGCAATGGTCCTTGCCGTTTTATTCGTATCCAGCAATGAAGAATTCGAAAAACAGGGCACGTATCGGTACAACCAAAAACAGGTAAATCGCATACTACCCATACCAGGGTTTTTTGGTTTCATTATGGGGTTTTTATCACTGGGTATTAGTGAGTGGCTTATTCCAGTTTTACGAAGCCGCTTAAAACTCGAAATGACACGTGCAATTGGCACAGTAGTTCCCGTGATGTTCCTGCTGGCAATCGTTGCCTCAGGCATGCATTACTCCCTGTCAAACAGCATTCATTTAAACTATTTCATCTGGGGAGCAATTGGTACGCTAATAGGCGCTCAAATTGGTGTACATATATCCAAGCGTATTAATGAAAGACTGCTTAAACAGACTTTCATTTACCTGATGACACTCATCGGCATTCATTTGATCTTTCAGGCAATCTAAACTTGGCAAATCAAGCTGCGTTTTGTGGAATAATTTAGGAATATGGTCATAAGTATAGAAAATATACTATAAATAGAAGACAAGTAATAAAAAACTAATTGTACTCGGACTACTGCAGCACACTCTCTAACGTTGTAACATCATCTACTCTTGCTGACTTCGCAAAACGATCGTCGATCAAACCGGTAATATCATTGTTTTTTAGCAGGTTAAGTTCCGTCATCCGATTGGCCATATCCTGCATTTCCTCAGACTTGGGAATGTAATGATTATAGAGAATGCGATCATCGGGAGTATTCATCGCATACTCCACTAACTCAATCGACTGGTTCCAGTATTTTGCAGCTAGCTCAGCAGCCAGCTTCGGATTCTTCTTCGCCCACATACCAGAACGGGCCGCACCGTGAACCACCTTCTCCACAAGGCTCGGTTCTTTATCAATTAAATCCTGCCGAACCACAACCAGATTACAGATAAACTTGTCCCAAACATCTTCAACATGAAATAGCAGCGAAGCATCACCACTTTTCAATGTCTGTGCCGCAAACGGCTCACCAACATAATAGGCATCCAGTGAACCTGCTGCTAATGCAGCTGCCATATCCGGTGGATTCATTTCAACAACCTTAATACGCCCATTCAGCCCCTTGTTCTCAATCAAACCTAAAATACTGATATTGTGTCCCGAATAACGCATAGGCACTGCAATCGTTTTGCCAACGAGATCTTCCAGGTTTTTTATACCCAGTTCTTTACGGGTAACCATGGTGCTCTCATGTCGATTACCGATATATACAACCTTAACGTCTTCCCCCTGCTGCTTAAGTACAATCGACAAAGGCGCAATCATAAATGCCACATCAATCTCACCGTTGCGTAATGCCTCAGCCATTTCTGCAAAAGAGGCGAACTTTAACGCCTTAAACCAAACTCCATCAGTTTCCTTGCTGGCAAAATCTAGAATCGGGGCGGCAAGATTGGTAATAACCGGCATATATCCCATGGTTACAATTCTGCGGTCTTCCTCTTCAGAGTTAACAGCATCATTCAATACAACAATAAAAATTAGCCACGACAGTAGAATAGCCGTAACTTTCCAGGGAGTAGTAACCTGATCTAGCAGTAATGTTATCTTGTTGCCCATTGATTCTCGCTTATTGCGCTAAAGGTCATGCCACATAACTTACACCCAGCATTAAAAATATCTCATCACGTAATTCAGCAAGAGCGGCATCTTTGACAATGTTACGAGGGCGAGGGAAATCGAGCTTACGTTCCATCTTAACCATGGTAGGCCTTTCACTAAGAACAATAATTCGATCAGCCATGACCAGAGCATCTTCAATAAAATGAGTTACCATTATCATGCTCTTGCCGATGTATTCGTGTATGTTGACCACTTCTTCGCGTATTTTTAAATGTGTAAAATAATCCAGCCCCGTAAATGGCTCATCCATAAACAATAAATCGGGTTTTATTGCCAGCGCACGCGCCAGCTCTGCCCTGCGCTGCATACCGCCGGATAACTGATAAGGATAGTTATTTTCAAAGCCAGCTAATTCAACCAGCTCAATATATTCCTGGACTCTCTCTCTCTTTTCTTCTTCATCTTCCAAATGCCGCAAACCTAACTCAACGTTATCCCAAACAGTCATCCAGGGGAGTAAGGCACATTGTTGAAAAACAAATATATTGTTTGCGCTGGGGCCGTTTACGACCTTATTATCAATCTTTACCTGGCCCGATGTAGCGGTATCAAAGCCTGCCATGATTCGTAACATGGTAGATTTTCCACAACCAGAGGGGCCCAGAATACAAACCATCTCCCCCTCTTCAAATTCAAGACTGATATCATCCAGAACAGTGAACTCTTTATTCGCTTCGGTCGGATCACCTACCGACCGTGCTACTGTCCTTTTATTAACGTAATCTTTACTTAAGTTTTCGATAGATACATATGCATTGCCTTTACCTTCGGGCTTATTAGTAATTTCCGCTTTGACGAAACTTCTATCGTCAAATTCTTTTGTGAATTGTTCCATTTTTGGGTCATTCATATAATTATCCAGTGATTTCGGTTGGCTTATCTATGGTGGTTTTATATTTAAATAGCGGCACCCTAGTGCGCCACTTTCCACCATATAGTCCATTCAATCTTACCTGCACGTTGCATTATTAAATCCAGTCCCAGGCCAATGAATCCAATCGCGATCATTCCGACCATAACGAAGTCCATACGCAGGGCATTTCTGGAATCAAGAATCAAGTATCCCAGGCCTGACTGTACCGCAATCATTTCTGCTGCTACTACTACCAGCCAGGCAATCGCGATCGTTAAACGTAAAGTGGTTAATACCTCTGGAACAATGACGGGAATAATAATTTTTCTTACCAGCTCATAACGGGAAAAATTGAAATTCGCTG
>JAUVNZ010000143.1 GCA_030599435.1 Gammaproteobacteria bacterium
GATCAGGGGCTGGCATTTGATGTGGCGGTGCATGTGGGTACGCTTACCGCAGTAGTTTTATATTTCCGCCGCGAGCTGGCATCTATGTCGCGTGACTGGTTTCAATCGTTAATGAGGCGTCAAAACACAGCCAATAGTCGTCTGGCCTGGGCAGTGCTGTGGGGCACCGTGCCGGTAGGTTTGGCAGGATTACTTTTTAAGGGATATATCGAAGTTAATTTGCGTTCGGAATTGGTGATCGCCGCAGCCACCATCGGTTTTGGTCTGTTGTTGTGGTTAGCCGACGCCAAAGGCCGTGGACAACGAGATGAATACAGTTTGCGCATTAGTGATATTTTGATTATCGGCATTGCACAGGCTGTAGCATTGATTCCCGGTACCTCGCGTTCCGGTATCACCATGACGGCTGGGTTAATGTTGGGTTTGTCGCGCCAGGCCGCTGCGCGTTTTTCATTTCTGTTGTCTATCCCAGTTATTACATTGGCTGGTTTAATGCTTACTCGGGATCTGATTCAGGCGCCAGGTTTTGTTGACTGGGGGGCGATAGTGATCGGGGTTGTTACTTCTGCCATTACCGCTTATTTGTGTATTCACTTTTTTCTGAAATTACTTGAACGCATCGGCATGTTGCCGTTTGTGATTTATCGCTTGTTGCTGGGTGCTTTACTGGTATTCTTGTTTATGTAGAGGTGTTTATCTGAAAGTTATTAATTAGAAGCGATTTTATAAAATCAGGAGACGCTATTTCTTTTTGATGTGGCCGTAAAATTCAAGATGGGATTTAAATTTTATGTCACCATTGAAAATATCATCGACTAAAAATTTTGCTATGCCGTCAAAGCACTTGTTCAAGTCGTGCTCATGTTCAATATCCTCACAGATACGTCTTGTCGTATCCGCTCTTTCCAGTAAATCATTGTGATATTTTTTATGCTCTTCTAATTCTGGATATTTAACTTCTTCAAGGTATTGTTCTTCACGTTTGAAGTGGTTTCTTGCTTCTGTAATTAGTTTATTCAGTAACGTGATGCATTTATTGTGCTCGTTGGCATCGATGGCATTTCGAACATCCTGAATAATTATCAACAGGTTCTTATGGTCGTCGTCAATAAAATCGACACCAATTTCAAAAAAGTTATGCCAGGTAAAATCAGCCATTTAGATAGTTAAACCTTTTAGATTGGAAGATCCCTAGCCTAATAATCTGAAATTAATCAGGGTAATCCTTACTCATGTTATCCTGTAGGTTATACAGAACCTAGTTTAGTTTACACTGTTTTGGGTAATCAATAGAAATGGTGGGTTATGGCAATTTATGCAATCGGTGATGTCCAGGGTTGTTATGACGACCTAATGGGTTTGCTGGATGAAATCCATTTTGATTCATCCAGAGACAAGCTCTGGTTTACCGGTGATTTGGTAAATCGCGGCCCAGATAGTTTGCGTGTATTACGTTTTGTACGTGATCTGGGTGATACCGCCATTACGGTACTGGGTAATCACGATCTGCATATGTTGGCACTTGCTGAAAACCTTGCACCTACTCATCGTAGCGATACCCTCGAAGAAATTTTTACTGCTCCAGATCGTGAGGACTTGCTGGCCTGGGTACGTCGGCAGCCACTCATACATCATGATGAGAAACTACACTTCACTATGGTGCATGCCGGCTTGCCGCCGCAATGGGACCTTAATAAGGCGCAGCAATATGCTGTTGAAGTGGAGACAGTGTTAAAAGGTGAAAACTACCAGGATTATTTATCCAATATGTATGGTGATAAGCCAGATGTTTGGGATGAGAAATTGGCAGGTTGGGAACGGCTGCGTTTTATTACCAACTGTTTTACACGCTTGCGGTATTGTAATACCGATGGTCAATTATGCTTACAATCCAAAGGTGAGCCAGGCACCCAGCTGCCCGGGTTTCAGCCCTGGTTTGAAATTCCGGATCGCAAGAATAAAGAGCTGCGTATAGTTTTCGGACACTGGTCAATGCTAGGTTTGTATCGGGACAGCTTTAATCAAGGGGGAAGTGTTTTTGCCTTGGATACTGGTTGCCTGTGGGGTGGCTTATTGACGGCGATGCGTCTGGATGGTGCTTCAGGTGGTAACCGGGAAACCTATAGTTACGATTGTCCCGGCAATAAGCGTCCTGGATCGTAGCGCTTTGTTTATAACCGGTGGTATTATGTCACTTAATAAATGAACTAATGAATAGGCCATCACTTAATGGAAAAAAATAATGGATGATGATCTCAAGCAAAATCTAACAGCCGCAGAAACCTGGATCAGGGGCCTGTACATTCTGATGTTTGTGTTCATGTTGGTTGTTGCCCGCCTTGTTACTGGCGCGGTAGTGGTGATCCAGTTTTTATTTACAGTCTTTACTGGCCAGACCAATGGCAATCTTAAAAGCTTTGGTGCCAGTTTGGCTCGTTATGTGTACAACTGCCTATTATTTGTAACTTATAATTCCGATGACAAACCATTCCCGTTTAGTGATTGGCCAGCAGCGGAAATCGAACCTGCAAAAACTGATACGGCCAATGAATCAGAAGCAAAACCTAAACCCACAGCTAAACCAAAAGTTAAGCCAAAGGCTAAGCCAAAAGCCAAGCCGAAGGCCAAGGCTCCTAAGGCCAAAGCTAAAGACAAACCAAAAAGTTAGCTATTTAAAAGCTTTTCATGGCGGCTGACCGGCTCGCCATAATGGCTTTTTGTACTACAGTTCTACTACAGTCGCACTACCGTGCTACTAATTGTGAATGTGAAAAATCATGCAGTCTGCCCCCAACATCTTCGGTTATCGCAAATACTGGGCCCAGCGCTTCGGTATTGCCCCCCAGTTGCCTATGTCCCGCGAGGAAATGGATGAGCTGGGTTGGGATGCCTGCGATATTATTCTGATTACTGGTGATGCTTACGTAGACCATCCCAGCTTTGGTATGGCAGTGATTGGTCGCGTGCTGGAAGCACAGGGTTTTCGAGTGGGCATTATTAGTCAGCCAGATTGGCGAAGTGTGGAAGACTTTCAGCGCCTCGGTAAACCTACTCTCTTTTTTGGCGTCACTGGTGGCAACATGGATTCCATGGTTAACCGCTACACATCCGATCGTAAAAAACGTTCGGATGATGCTTACACTGCCAACGGTGAAGGCGGCAAGCGACCGGATCGCTGTGTGACGGTATACAGTCAGCGCGTTCGAGAAGCCTTCAAGGATGTGCCAGTCATTATTGGTGGTATCGAGGCCAGTTTACGGCGCATTGCTCATTATGATTACTGGTCTGACAAGGTACGGCGTTCTGTGTTACTTGATGCCAAAGCTGACTTGCTGGTTTATGGCAATGCTGAGAGACAAATAGTTGAGATTGCACACCGTCTGGCACAACGCGAAACTATTGATACCATCACCGATGTGCGTGGTACGGTCTTTGCGTGCCGTGACCGTGATGGCCGACCCGAACGATTACCAGCAGACTGGACCATGTTGAATTCTACCGAGTTAGATACACCCGGCCACGTGGAGGCGTTTGTTAATCCTTATGATCAGAGAGGCTCTAGTGAGCCAACCACGTGTGCCGGCAATACTGAAAACAGTGTTGTGGTTGACTTAGTTTTTGACAATAAAAAGAAACGGACAGAAAAAGAATACAAGCAACGTACTGATTCAAAACACACTGTGGTTTGTATGCCCAGTTATCATGAAGTGCGCGACAACCGTGTTATTTACGCGCACGGCTCACGGGTTTTCCACAAAGAAACCAATCCCGGTAATGCGCGGGCGTTATATCAGTCACACGGTAATCGCGGCGTGTGGGTCAACCCGCCACCTATACCTTTGGAAACGGATGAGTTAGATAACGTATTTGAGTTACCGTACACGCGCAGGCCGCATACCGTGTATGGCGATGCCAATATCCCGGCCTACGAAATGATTCGTTTTTCCGTCAACATTATGCGCGGTTGTTTTGGCGGTTGTACTTTTTGTTCCATTACCGAACACGAAGGACGCATTATTCAGAGTCGTTCCGAAGATTCTATTATTCGCGAAGTGGAAACCATTCGTGATTCGGTGCCGGGTTTTACCGGCGTGGTGTCAGATCTGGGTGGACCAACCGCCAATATGTACCGGTTGGCCTGCAAAGACCCAAAGATTGAGGAGAATTGTCGCAGGCCTTCCTGCGTGTATCCGGGTATTTGTAAAAACATGGGCACTAATCACAATCCGTTAATCAAACTGTATCGACGTACCCGCAAGCTGCCGGGTATTAAAAAAGTATTGATTGCCTCTGGTCTGCGATACGACCTTGCAGTGGAATCGCCGGAGTATGGAAAAGAGCTGGTAACGCATCATGTCGGCGGTTATCTAAAAATTGCACCGGAACACACGGAAAATGGTCCGTTATCAAAAATGATGAAACCAGGCATGGGCAGTTATGATCGTTTCAAGCAAATGTTTGATAAATACTCCAAAGCGGCAGGTAAAGAGCAGTACCTGATCCCTTATTTTATTTCCGCCCATCCTGGAACAACCGATGAAGACATGATGAACCTGGCGATATGGTTAAAAGCCAATGGTTTCCGTGCGGATCAGGTGCAGAACTTTTTACCTTCTCCCATGGCAACGGCCACAGCTATGTATCACTCTGGCAAAGACCCGTTGCACAAAGTTGGGCGGCGCAGTGATGAGATGCCGGTGCCCAAAGGCGCCAATCAACGCAAGTTACACAAGGCCTTTTTGCGTTATCACGACGCCAACAACTGGCCTTTATTGCGTAAAGCATTAAAACGCATGGGGCGTGCTGATCTTATTGGCAATGGCAAGTGTCATCTTGTTCCTCTATGGCAGCCTAAAGGCACTGGCGAACAAATGGGGGGCAATCCTAAGGTTAAAAAAGTGGCAAAAAC